>JAPPDN010000435.1 GCA_028824575.1 Candidatus Poribacteria bacterium
AAAGGCCGGTTATTACCGGTGTTGGGTTCATTGCCAATCATGTCCGTGAATGTTTAAATGGGAACGTTGCCTACTATAATATCAATCAGCACATTGACTATTCAAATGTTTGTATCCTCCACGCACGGTGTCACTTTTGTGCTTTTGCACGAAAAAACATGCAAACGGAAGGTGCATGGGAAATGAGTGTTGATGAGTTCTTAGATAAAGCGATGTATTCTATAGAGCACGGATGCACCGAAATTCACAGTGTCGGCGGATTACACCCTAAACTGCCGTTTGATTATTACCTTGATATTATCCGTGGACTCAAAGAACGGATGCCACAAGTACACCTCAAATTTTTCACCGCTGTCGAAATCCACCACTTCTCACGCATCTTTAAAATGTCAATAGAAGAAGTTTTAACGGCATTACGAGCGGCGGGTCTGGATTCCTTGCCCGGTGGGGGTGCTGAAATTTTTGCAGAGGAGACACGCGAAAAAATTTGTCCAGGAAAACTCAGTGCTGACGGTTGGTTAGAGATCCACGATATAGCACATCGCCTCGGTATTTCCACAAATGCAACAATGCTGTATGGACACCTTGAAACAAACGAGGATCGGGTAGACCATCTGATACGGCTACGGGAACAACAAGATAAATCCGGTGGATTTGTGACATTTATTCCGCTCGCTTTCCACCCTGCGAATACCCGTATGGCGTATCTACCTTCAACAACAGGGCTAACAGATCTCCGCAACATTGCGGTCGCACGCCTCATGCTTGATAATGTTCCGCATATTAAAGTCTATTGGATTATGACTGGCTTGAAGACTGCGCAAGTCGCACTCCGTTTCGGTGCTGATGACATTGATGGCACCGTGACCGAGGAAAAGATTACGCACATGGCGGGCGCAGATACACCGGAGGCAGTCTCCGTTTCGTCGTTAACACACCTCATTGAAGAGGCGGGTTTCGTGCCTGTTGAGCGCGATACGCTTTACAATGAAATCATTCGAGAGGGGGATCGGTGGTACAGAAAAGCCGCTTGAGGATAGGCGCGGTCTCATTTTTGAACACCAAACCGCTCATTTATCCCCTGGTAAATAAAGAAATCCAAGCAGATATTGCGTTGACCGTTGATGTTCCAAGTCGTGTTGCAGCACTTTTAAGTGAAGATGAACTTGATGTCGGACTGATTCCGATTATCGAATATTTTCGCGCGAATCCTTCGGATACGAATTACTGCATTCTACCCGATATATCAATTGCATCACACGGTAGCGTCCGAAGTATCCAACTGTTCAGTCGCGTGCCAATTCAGGAAATTCGACGCATCGCACTTGATACCAATTCGCGTACCTCCGTTGCACTCTTGAAGATACTGCTCGCTGAAAAATATGGGGTTTCGCCAGCGTTCACAACATGCGCACCGACAGTAATTCCAAGCACAGCCCTTCAAAACCGTCAGTATCCACCTTTTGAGGCAGTCCTCCTGATTGGAGATCCTGCCCTCAGACACCTCGGTACAACGGAATATAGCGTTGATCTCGGTGAGGCGTGGTATAAGTTAACGGGACTGCCGTTCGTCTATGCCTGTTGGGTAGCAAGAGAAGAAGCGCGCTTCGGCGATTTAGCGCAAGTGCTGTTTCAATCAAAGGAACGTGGGGTCGCGCAAATTCCAGAGATCGCACAGGTTGAGGCGCAAAAGTTAGGTTTACCCGAAACCCTTTGCCTCGACTATTTGCAAAATCGTATCAAATATGACCTTGACGAATCTGCAATTGCTGGCATTGAACTCTTTTATAAGTATGCTGTAAAAAATGATCTTGCACCGCCATGCCGTTCGCTAACTTTTAAATCCTGCTGAAAGGGCGGAAAATGGAAACCACTGAGAAATCCACTAACAATATCGAGTTTGAAAAGCGGTTTGAGGACTATCTCAAAAGTTGTGGACTCCGTTTAACACAAAAGCGATTGGATGTTTTAAACCAAGTCTTCGATTATCCCGGCCATTTTCAAACAGAAGACCTTTTAGTTCAGATGCGACGAAACGGGTACTTAGTCTCGCGGCCGACAATCTATCGAACGCTCCCCTTGCTTGTGAAAAGTGGGTTGTTGACAGAATTTATCGACGCGCAAAAAAACACCCGCTATGAGAGCATCCACTCGTTGCGAGAGCATGCACACCTGATCTGTCTACGGTGTAATGAGATTGTTGAGTTTAAAGAACCGGGGATTGATGCATTGCAAAAATCGGTGTGTGAAGCGCACAACTTTAAAGCCGTGCGCTTCCGTAATGAAATCATCGGTTATTGTGCGGAGTGCCAAGCAGAGTTAGAGCCAAAAACGCCTGATGAAGCCGACGAAACTACTGCTTAAGACGACCCCAGGTTGTGGTGAGCAATCCGTCCGGTTCTACCGGCAAAGTTTTCGCTTCTGCTTTTTCGTAGTCCTCATCCGTCGGTTCATATTCCAAGTCGCTGGACCAGCAGAATACGTCGTACTGAACTTGGAGTGAGCTCTGGCGCCACCAGATTATCATAACGTTTTCGCCGTCTTGTAATTTGTTAATCGTACCAGCATCCTGTCCGAAATCACCCGTCCGCATCCACGTCCATGCGGGGACGTTTTCCTCAAAGATAATATCAGCGGGACGGGCAAAGGCAGGTTTCGCCTTTGGGATATCATCACCATCGTCACCCAAAACCCATAACCAATCTGAGTGGTTGCTCGGATTAATGAGCCGTCCGATAAAACGCCATTCCCCGGATTTTCCACCCGCACGACTGATGTCGAACCTATAGAGTATCCAACCTTCTCCACCGGCATTCGTAACAATATCCCCGAATGCACCGTCAGCAGGGTCTACGGCTTTTTCGCCTTTACCCAATTTATAGGCTTCCTCGGGATCCCTTTCATCAAAGGCTTCCGCCTCGAACCATATCTGTTCACCCTTTCCATACTCAGAGGCTTTGAATTCTTCTACAGCAAAGCCTGTAAGGGGGTGTATCAGCAGAAAGCAGAACACTAAACTAAAAGTCAACTGATATTTCTGAAGCATGATAATTCTCCTCTATTGATTTGGGTGCCATTTTAAAGGAACTGTGGTTAAGCTGCAATATTAAAAACTTGACATACGTCTGGAAATATCGTATAATTCAGGCAAGACTTCTTTAATAAGCGTATTATAGACTACAGTTTATCTCATAAGTCGTAAGCCCAATTTGCAACGTCGCATGTATACGCCGCAGGTAACCGATCATTACGAAAACCCGCGCAATGTCGGGACTATCGCAGATGCCAGTGGCACTGCTACCGTCGGTTCTCCAGCCAGCGGTGAGATGGTAAAATTAACGCTCAAAATAGTCGATAATGTCATTGTTGCGGCGAAGTTCCGAGCGTTCGGATGCCCTACTGCCATCGCGAGTGCTTCTGTCCTTACCGAACTTGTTACGGGAAAGCATACCTTGGAAGCAAAAGAAATTACCGCAGTGCAGCTTTCCGATGCGTTAGGAGGGCTACCAGAAGATAAACGTCGTTACGCTGACACTGCCGAAAATGTTCTAAAAAACGCAATTGCTGATTTTTTATCCAAATAGGAGGTGCACTCACCATGATTAGTGTCACAGAATCTGCAGCACAAAAAGCAATCACACTCATTAGTAATAGTGAAACGCCGACAGAATCCGAACTCGGCTTGCGGATGCAAGTTGTCGGTGGCGGATGCTCCGGTTTCCAATATAGCCTCGAATTTGGTGCCAAAAAAGACACTGACAAAGTGTTTGAATTTCACGGATTAAAGGTTTTCATCGATCCACGTAGCACGCTATATCTCGCAGGTTCCGTCCTCGACTATAACGACGGGTTAATGGATTCAGGCTTCAAAATAACCAACCCAAATGCAAAAAATACATGCGGTTGCGGCGAGTCCTTTAGCGTTTAACACGTGTGATTATGTCTCGTAGGCATGCTATATGGACTTGTGTCTTTAAAAAATATCGCTCTTTATCAAAGCGCGCCCATATAGGCGCGCTTTTTCAGTGGCTAACTCCCTTATAGACTTACACCCACGATGATCTCAACTCATGCACCTTCAGTGACACCAAAGTTGCATCGCCACCATCGGCGTAAACACCAATATCGGCGTTATCCAAATCAGGAAGGAAATACGAGGTCATTGACAGTTCACCGTCGTTCCCAAATGCCTCAATAGAGATGCGATCAACCAGAATTTGCAGACAGATTTTGCCATCCTGTGGTGTGAGGGGACCGCTTCTTTCGAGGAATGTCAACTGTTGTGCTGCGACATCATAACGAACGTCTTGCCCACGGATCTTGAAACCGACAGCACTCGCATTATTAAGTGCTATTTCAGCGCGGATATCAAACAGTTCACCCGTCAATCCTGCAAGCGGATCTTCCGCTGGTGTAAGCGTCAGATCGCTCCACGCATGTGTATACGCATGAATGTTTTCAATTTCTGCTACCGGTTCTCGATGGAGACGGATACCCTCTGAAGTCGTCCGAAGGGTCAAACTGCACGGGAAACTCATCTGTTGATTGAAGGGCATGTCTGGCGGGTTACTGCCACTCATCCACGCAACTTGGATGCGTCTGCCATCGGATTCTGGCACATCGCTCCACGTTTGCGCTGCGTAGAAATTAGCACCGTAATCTGCCCGATGTGCTTCATCTTCTGGTGTGAACGTTGTGCCGTCGAAGTCACCGACATAATACTTCCCCGCCGCGCCCCAGAAAACCCACTTCGTGTTCTCAGGATCGCCATCGACAGGCAGTTCAAAGATATCAGGACATTCTGTATCGGGAATCTCCAGATCAGATAACCGCGTCCACTCCTTAAGGTCTGTTGAACCGAACAGCGTATAATCATTCTTATCAAGATAGAGAGCCATCACCCATTTTTCTGTCGGTTCATGCCAGACCACCTTCGGGTCCCGGTTGCTTGCGACGATATGTTCAATGACAGGATTCCCTTCGTATTTTATCCAACTCCGTCCGCGGTCGTTGCTATACGCGATACTCTGCGTGAACGGTACCTGTTCCGGTGCATGGCTACCGGCAGATGTATAAAAGTTGACAAGCACCGCCTCATCACCCGTCTGGAAACCACCGGTATTTTTCCAATCCACAACACCAGAACCGGAGAAGATGGTACCGAGTTCATCTGGATGGATGGCGTGTGGCAGTTGTTTCCAATGGACGAGATCGCGACTGACAGCGTGTCCCCAGGTCATGTTACCCCAATCGATACCGGACGGGTTGTGTTGAAAGAAGAGATGGTACTCACCTTTGTAGTGGATCAAGCCATTTGGGTCGTTAGTCCAGTTGGTTTTCGGTGTAAAATGGAACTGTGGACGATATGTTTCCTTATAAGCCGTCTGAATCATTAACTGTTTCCTTTCAGTTTTAAGCGTTGCAAAGAGATACCCACTATTGCTTCTGTTTTGCCCACTATTCTATGTGCATCTCTTATTTTGTCAAGAATCCTTTTTATTTTGATGGACTATTTAGTTTTTGGTTCTTTAATCATTTGTTTGGCAAATCGCGAGCGACAAGAAATACGCAGAAATACCCCTATCAATACGTAGAAATACCGGATTTAGTCTGGGGTTAGACTAAATCCGTTCCTTGTATTACATTGCAAAAACACCCCAAGCAAAAACACTCGCTCCTACAGGGTTGTGTTGTGATTTAGCGTTGGATCTCAGGGGAAAACTAAGTGGCCCTATTATTCTCAGCACTGTTCGGCTGTTGGTAATGGGCATCGTCAAAAGTTTAACTTGTTCAAATTTTACCTTGAAGAACTCCCTGAACGTGGCACTTTCTGGTCAATCATCGGTCAGGAAGGACGATTCAATCTTCTTATTCATGGTGGTGGTGGGTTAGGTGGATGGGTACGCAAGCAAAGCGCGAATAGACCTTCGATAATTTCGCATGCAAAACGCTTCCCTACCCGAGAATGGGTGCATGTGGTTGGGTTTTTCGATGTCAAAGTAAGTTTCGCAATTAACGGCAACAGCGGGATTCCCCGCCATCAGGAGGGCCCTTTCGGTGGATCAGATAAACCGCTACGTATTGGTGGCATTGTCCCTCAAGGTGAGGAACTTCCGCGTTTTGTTGGAAAAAATGTAAAACTTCGCGGATATATTGACGAAGTGCGAATTTCTAATATCCTTCGGTACGAAGAGCGAAACTGGAAAGTGCCAGAAGGCAAATTCAAGGTCGATGAACACACGATCGCATTATGGCACTTTGATGGTTCCCCTTGGGCAGGTCGTTTCAAAGATGAATCCGAAAACGGTTATTACCTCTGGAAAAGTGATGTGATGCCGGTTGAGGCACGGGATAAACTCACCACACTATGGGCAGCACTCAAGCGTTGAATTTTCAAAAGGGTAGGTTGTGAGTTTTCGCTGGGCATCAGTCATCAAGCCACATTCACTTTGCTTATACACGGTGGATTCCTAACAGGGGCATCATTTCAAAAGCGTTCTGTGGGCAATTTCTTCGGTTTATTCGATTTGACGATTTCTGGAGTCAGTGTTGAATTTCGATTAAAGTCCTTTCCATTTCCAATGGTAAATGATACCTTGAGAATTGACCCAAAACATTCTCACTTTGTCGTATTCAATATTAAGGGCAGGGGTCGTTTTTGTTTTTTCTTTGTAAAATATTGTATCACCTATGACCGTCGCGGTACCTCGACGTTCGGTTTTCTCTTTCGCAAGCGGGATTTTGACCTCTGAACGCCAAATATAAATCTTGCCGCCAGCAGCGTCCGAAACAATGCGTTGTGGCGGTCCAACACTGCGTATCAACTCAGAGACATGATGACCTTTCCACGATTCCATTTCAGCACTGTTCAGTTTCGATGCTCCATCGATGACCCAGACGACAAAAATCACGCCTGCAATGAGTACAGCACCTGCTAATACCTGACGTGTTCTGTATTCTGCTTCGCTATACGGATAGTACGATCTGCTTGAAGTTGTGCTCCCACAACCGATGTAGAATGCAATTGACAAGAGACACACGATCGCGATAGCTTTCATTGCGTCCTCCATAGCGGGATTATGAGATGTCAAGCATCTCTGTGGTTGTTTGTTTTTTTGTAGTGCGAGTTCAAGGGTTAGACATTAAAATTATACCACATTGGGGAAGATAAGAACAAGGACATGTTACTTGCTCCGAACACCTAAACATTTGACATCCACCGTAGTTTCCTATATAATATTCCCATGCCACGTAAGAACAAAATTCTCAATATCGGTGATGTAGCACCTTTATTTACGCTGCCATCGCATCAAAGAGCGGACACCTCTCTTGAAGCATACCGCGACGCACAGCATGTTGTTTTAACTTTCTTTCGAGGGACATGGTGACCGAACAGTCGCCGCCAGTTGTCGGCAGTGGAAGAAAATGTTGAAGGTTATGCAGCGTACACAGCTACGCCACTTGCCATCGCGGGGCAGTGGCCCCGTGAACTCCGCGGTTATGCCGATAAAAATGGGATCACATTCCCACTATTGGTGGACAAAACGCGGAGTGTCATCAAAAGTTACGGGGTCTATCACTGGCTCAGCCTTGAGGCTTACAACATCGCGCGACCGTCAACGTTTATTATTGACAAAGCAGGGGTTATCAGATACATGTACATCGGCACGCATCAGTTTGATCTCGCAAAACAGACAGAAATCCTTGAATCCCTGAAAGCGGTGGCGGGACGATAAGAAATATTTTGATTTCTAACGAAAATATGATATACTATGGAAATAAAAGTTATCAGTTGTCAGAGCAGGGGCATTTAGTTTTAAATACTTGCTTTACATATGTGAATATAATTTCCCTGTAGGAGCGAGCTGTGCTCGCGATATTGTCAAAAAACGTTAACATCTGTAAACGGAAACCAAAATCAAAACCGAAAACTAAATAGTCCTGTTGTCAGAGCGATTTTTCTTCAAAAAAATCTTTCAGTTTGCTTCGCAGTAAGAAAAAGAGACTTTAGGATCATCAAAAACCTCTTGTAACTGATAACTGAAAACTGATAACTGAAAACTCTAAAAAACTGATAACTGAAAACTCTAAAAGTGTAAATAACATATCGCTATGGATGCAGCACATATAGCCTTCATGCAACGCGCGCTGAAGTTGGCAGGACAAGCAAAAGGACGCACCAGCCCGAATCCGCTCGTCGGTGCGGTCATCGTAAAAGACGGTAAAGTTAGCGGTGAAGGTTACCATCAAAAAGCCGGAACCCCACACGCCGAAGTCCATGCTTTGAACGCCGCAGGCGAGAACGCCAAAGGCGCGACACTTTACACGAACCTTGAGCCGTGTTGCCATTGGGGACGCACCCCGCCTTGCACAGAGGCATTGATTCGCGCAGGCATCGCTGAGGTCTATATCGCGGCAGTTGATCCGAATCCGAGTGTCGCAGGCAACGGAGTTCGTCAACTTGAAAAGGCAGGTATCTGTGTCCATGTAGGCGTGTGTCAGCAGGAAGCAGAAAAATTAAACGAGGTTCATACGAAATACATTCAGACCGGTCTGCCTTTCGTTATCCTCAAATTCGCTATGAGCCTTGATGGAAAAATAGCGACCGCTACTGGTGAATCGCAATGGATCACATCTGAGGCATCGCGCCAACGAGGACATGAAATTCGGGACGAGGTAGACGCGATCCTCGTCGGTAGAAGCACAGTCGAGCGCGATAACCCGGCACTCACGACGCGTCTACAGGGAAGACATGGACAGGATGCGATCCGTATTGTGATGGATTCACACGCGAGGACACCCACGGACGCACGTATTTTCAACATCGAAAGCAGTGCAGGTGTGATTGTTGCTGTAACACCAGAAGCACCGTCCGAAAACGTTGAAGCACTCGAAAAGTCAGGCGCGGAAGTGATAACTGTGCCGGGAGCATACGGAAACCAAGTCTGATTTAAGCGTCT
>JAPPDN010000530.1 GCA_028824575.1 Candidatus Poribacteria bacterium
CTCTCTCGTAAGCAATATTTGTCGAATGGGTGGTATCGTGCCAAACGATACCTCTCTCAGGTCCATAAGGCGATTGCTAACAGAAGACGCGATTGGTTTTTCAAATTAGCATTACGCCTTGTGCGTAAATATGATAAGATTATGATCGAGACGCTGAACCTTGAAGGTATGAAGAAACTTTGGGGACGCAAAATCTCTGATATAGCCTTCGGTGAGTTCTCATTGATACTTCAATGGACGTGTGCCAAATATGGTAAAACATTTTTGAGATCAGGTCGTTGGGAAGCCACCACAAAACCTTGCTCTAATTGTGGGTATCACAACGAAAATCTTACACTGGACGATAGAGAGTGGATATGTCCTGAATGTAGCTCACACCACGACAGAGACATAAACGCTGCGAAAAACATATTACAGGTTGGGGTACCCGTGTCTTGATACACGATAAAACCGTTCTGATTCGGAATAATAGCCTGTTGGTGGAGCGATAATAAGACGGTGGACTTCTGAGAAAACCGCAGTTGCTATGAAACCGAAGCCTCTCCCTTTAGGTAGTAGGTGGTATCACATAATACTTTATACTTATTAGAAAGGTCAAGCAGTTTTTCGTACCCTTTACTGCTATTGGAGCGTTTTTATTGAAAACGATTATCATAAAAACGGAGAAGTAGCGTAGCGTAAGAATGCTGCGTAGAGGAGGAAATAGATGAGCGAATCTTTTGAAGGAGCGACAGAGTACTGTTTCTCTTTCGGACCATGGAACATACACGAAGGATCAGACCCATTTGGCCCCCCAGTTCGAGAGTCATTTAGTTTTGATGAGAAGGTTAGTTTCTATCGCGATCTCGGTTTCGTTGGCATTCAATTTCATGACGATGACATTGTACCTGATATTGATGAAAAGACCCATGCAGAATTAATAGCACAGACAAGAACCGTAAAAAAACAATTGGACGATCACGGTTTAACACCGGAAGTGGTTGCCCCGCGTCTGTGGGAATCGCCGCAGACAATTGATGGGGCTTACACGTCGAATTCTGCCAAAGAGCGGAAGTACGCGCTGGAACGTTTGAAACGGTGTGTGGATATTGCCAATGAAATTGGGTGTAAAAACCTCGTGTTGTGGCTTGCCCGCGAAGGCACCTATATCCGAGAAACGAAATCGTCTGCGGACGCGGTTGGCCAGATTCTGGATGCCATTAACGCGTTACTTGAATACGACGCGGAAATCCGCATCCTGATTGAACCGAAACCGAATGAACCGATGGACATTGCCTATATTCCGACGATTGGACACGCCATCGGGTTGGCGTATGCGAGCGATGTGCCGGAACGGGTTGGTGGATTAATTGAAAGCGCACATGCTATTCTGGCAGGCTTAGAACCATCTGACGAAATGGGATACGCCCTGCATCATAAGAAACTTTGGAGTGTCCACCTCAACGACCAGAACGGACTTAAATTCGACCAGGATAAGGCGTTCGGGTCTGTCAATTTGCGACGGGCATTTAATCAAGTCCGGGTCCTTGAAGAGAACGGATACGGCAGAAACGGTGAATTCATTGGATTGGATGTGAAAGTTATGCGAACACAACCGCGCGACATCTCAACCAAACATCTATTGAGCAGCCGAAGGACCTTCCTTAACCTACTTGAGAAAGTACGGACGTATGATAAAAAAGTTGAACAGGAGTTTATCGCAGCGCGAGACTATGAAGGCTTGGATTTCTATATTCTTGAACACTTGCTCGGTGTGTAGTATCTATTATAGACGCGCCGTTGCGACGTATGCACAGCGCGTCAACTCAACGGAGAGTCATAAGGCGGCAGAGGACAAAAACAGACATGACAACGGATAAGAGCCCTCTACACGAGGCGGATGGACTTCGCTATCAAGCAGTGATGCTTGTCGGTCCCCCCGGTGTTGGTAAGGGAACACAAGGCAAGATGCTGGCACAAATTCCGGGTATCTTCCATGTTTCCAGCGGGGATATGTTCCGAGAACTTGATACCAATTCCAAATGCGGGCAGATTTTCCAGCAATGCGCTGGCATCGGTAAGTTAGTCCCAGACGACATTACAATCAAAATTTGGCAGGACTACATGGAGACGAAGGTGCGGGAGGGACTTTACGCGCCAGAACGCGATCTGCTCATCCTCGACGGCATTCCACGGAACATCACACAAGCTGCATTGATAAAACCGTATACCACGATCTTTAAAGTCATCTTTATGGTCTGCGAGGACCGGGAGGTGATGTTTAAGCGGATTCGCGGGCGCTCACTGAAGGAGAACCGGATTGACGATTCCGAAGAAGTCGTCGTTCGCTACCGCTGGGATCTATACAAACGGGAAACTGAACCACTGATTGACCACTATCCGCAAGAACTTATTCGGATCATTGATGCTGATAACGTCGCAGCGGATGTGCTTCATCAGATACTATCAACAATCGTACCTATTCAGAAGAAATATTTCAAACCACCGTTGATGTAAATGTTGCACAGATTACATCGAAGTTTTCGGACTGGAAATCTCACACTTTAGTGGCGATGGCGATAGAGCAAGATTTCAGGATGCGCGAGTGCACGCATCGGGAACGGGGCACCGGTATCGGATATTCGGATGCCAAGGAATTCTGGTGTACACCGGAAGGTTTTGTGCAATTCATACGGGCTATCTTCCGCTAAGATTCGCGTATAGAACGCCACTGTCTCTTCCAATTCAATCTCGCCAATCGGGTACCAATCTTCATCTTGATAGCCTTGAGGATGCAGTTGATATTTTTGGAACACTTCAAGGTCCGGCATGACGATAAGTACCCATTCTGCCTCTTGATCTACCACCTCTAAATCTAAATCGGGTAGAAGCCAGTTGAATATGGTTACTGGTGCACTCACAATAACTTCCTCCGGTGGAATATGCGCGGATATCCATTCGGATGCTGCAATTCGGGTCGGTTGTGCAAGCATCACAGCGGCAAAAGCGGCAGTATAAACGAACGAATAAAGCACAACGACACCAACTACGACTCTGTATCCCCATTTTCCAAATATATCGTGCATTCTGGGTCTTTCATGCAGCGAGCCATTATATGTGAGCTTGACGAGACTCGCTACAGCACTTGGCACGCGTGCGAGTGTAATAGCAGCAAACACCGTTAGTGCGGGATAAAGTATTAGTAGATGACGTGTGAACTTGACCTTGTGTATCCCGATAAATAGTAGGTACGGGATAACAAAAGCAAGTAAAAGTGTTTCCAGTATAGGCGCACCGCCAGTTTTGCCCTTAAGCGAAATAATTGCACACAGTGTCCCAAAAGCGACGAGGAGTGCAAGCGGCAATCCCATCCCCCATTTCAAAAGCACCCATAGATAGACAAACCGTTGTAACAACCCCGCTTCTGCTGTGGAAATGAGACCGAAGTGACCTCGGTGGTAGTGCGTAGCTTCATACCAGAAATCCTCAAAGAAGAGATTCCACGTTGGCGAAATCAGATCGATGAGCCAATAAGGACAGAGGAGCGTAAAGGTTAAGATTGAAATACCAATGACTGTTGCGAGTCTTCTGTAAAAGTGCGCACTCCGAATGAAAATAAACAGAGAAAGACAGACGAAAACGGTCGTAAATTTGACTGCGCAACCGACGCCAGCAATAATACCGAGCCACACTGCTGTCGGAAATGTGAGTATCGCAGAAGAAACGCGCGCACGCACGACATGCCAGAGAAAAAGCGTCACGCAGAAGGTTGCGGGAATGTCAACAAGTGCGAAACGCGATTCGTTAGTAGCGTGCAACATAGAGACTGCAAGCAGTCCTGCAGCAATTTGTCCCACGCGTCTGTTGTCGGCGTGTTTTCCAATAGAATAGGTGAACCAGAGTGTGGTAGTGGATAAGAGGGGGTTGATGCAGCGCGCCAATAGGATGACGCGGGCTTCCGTTAGATGCCAACCGCCGATTGAAAGCAATTTACCTACCGCAGCAACGATATAAAACCAGGCCGTTCCGGGCCAGTTGTAGGTTTGTGGTGGTGCTGTGAAGTGAATGAGGTTCAGCACATCTTGTGCAATAATCACCTCACGTGGATCAGGCGTGTCGGGCAATCCAACGTTTAGACCGACGACCCGCAAACCGAAACCACCGATGAGAATCGCGGCTATAACAAAGTTGTCGGGTGAACTAAAACAGTTTTTTACCGCGAGCAGCCATCTCATGCTTGGAGAAACTCCAGTTTTTCAAAGACATTCCGCCAACGTAGTACGTGGTTTTCACGGACATAAACTGGAACAAAACCGAGGTTGAGATAATTCTTGATAGCAGGGAGGCGAAAATCGTCAGTGTCTAACATTACGGATGTCGCGTGCTGGGTTCTAAAATAGTACAAGAGAAATACGGTTAGCCACTTTCCGAGCTTATGTCCAGTGTGTTCTGGCAGTACAGCGAGCATATCAATATAGCCTACCGGTTTGCCACGGATATCCCTATTCCAACCGCACGCCGTGCCGATAGGTATGTCCGTGTGGATAACAAAGCAGAGACCGTTCGGATCAAAGTTAGGTTGGTTGATAACGTTAGCATACGTATCTTCGGTAGTTCTGCCTTGGTCTACAAACGACCTGTCCATTATGTGTGCCCAATGTGCTTCGTCCCCTTTTTGATAGGTTCGGATGTAATAGCCATCAGGGCATTGGAGTCTCGGTAGTTTTTCTAAACTGTGCAGGACCATTCTGAGTTGATCTTCCATTGTGTTTTTAACAGATGCACTTCACTGGTTAAGGCATGTACAATGTTTATTGTCTAAATTAGCGAAAACATAAGGGTGATTGTTCACAACAAAACTTCTTCTTGTAGGAGCGAGCTGCGCTCGCGATATATGAAACACAAAACAAAGATGGACAGAACAGCGGTGCTTGATCCAATTTGAATTTGAGGAGGGTTCGTAGTAGTGCGATTTATCGCACGTCCACAACGGGCAATAAATTGCCCTACTACAAGCCAGACCTAATCATAACACCAGTCATTAGCTTTGTAAAACATCAAATATCCGAAAGTGTCAGCATGCTCGCGATATCCGTTGGCAACTGGATACCGGTTTTCCGCTCAAAGATTGTAATGTTTCCGTATTCGTTATGAAACAAGGCAGTGATATCCAACCCCTTGTTCTTAGCTACATTCAGATCCGCCTTGGCTATATCCCATTCTTGCAGGTGCAACCATGCTACCCCTCGAGTGTAGTAGGGTGGGTCAAGTTCTGGGTTCAGTTTTATAGCCATATTACTGTCTTCAATTGCAAGTTTAATTTCGCCTTTCGACAAATAAACCGAACCTCGGCCCATATAAGCTAGGGGATAGTCTGGCTTCAAGCGAATTGCCTCTTTGAAGTTAGCAATAGCATTTTCAAAATCACCTCTGTGGTGGTAAGCGGAACCGAGGACACTATGAATTTCGGGCGACTTCAGTCCCATTATTATTGACTTGTTAAAGTCAATAATGGCACTATCAAAATTATTCGTGGATAAGTAAACCTCACCTCGCGCACTATAAGCTATAGCATTGCCTCGATCCAATGCGATTGCCTTCGTAAAGTCATCAATAGCTTTGTTAAGTTCACCTTTGGCCCTGTAAATACTACCGCGCTGGGTATAGGCTAAAGCAGACCTGGGATTGAGTTTTATCGTTTTTGTAGCGTCAGCAATAGCATTGTCAAAATCGCCTTCGATGTAGGAAATGAAGCTGCGGGTACTATACGCCTCAGCGAATTGCGGCATCAGGTTTATTCCTTCAGTAAAGGACTTGATTGCTTTTTGGTGTTTCTCATTTTTTTCTTTAGGGTTTCCGGCCTCATCTGCCTGCTCTTTATAGGTAACACCTTTAGCAAAATTCGCGCGGGCACTCCAGCGATTATCTTGACTGCTAACAAATCCATGGAGGTCAGGATAGATGTTTTCAATAGAGATATGGAATTCTCTTTTGAGATAATTTAACAAGGGCTGTTTAACGGACTGTGGAATAACGATTTCCATGTCTGGTTCAATAAATCCATCAGGAGGTTGGATGAATACACTCTTCTGCACCCTGACGCGACTGGTCGGATCCGGATTCTGAGGTTCTCTAATCCAGTCCTTTATCGTCCCAGTTTTTTCTTCTAAGATGACCCTGCCATCTTCAAATGGGAAAGACTCACTGGCGAAAAAGAGGGCGATGTAATAGTCAGTCGTAAAGTCTATTAAGTTAGTCTTGCCGCCGAAGTGTTGAATTTCAGTTAGAATTTTAAATTCGTCTGTTTCCTTAGTGTACCCTTTAGCAGCCTCTAATTCTTCTTTTTGAACCTTCTCTATATTAAGGTGTAACATCTTAGCAGCCTCCAATTTTCGGTAGAGGATTGAGGATACTTTCTCATAGCGTTTCGGTTCGCCTCGGTAGACATAGCTGCCTGCAGCAGATATTTTCGCTATCTCGCCGATTATTTCTAAAATCTTGTTTAACTCGGTTTGTGGATTAACTGGGTCTTGTCTGTTCATTTGTTTTTTTTCATACTGATAAAGTAGATCCGGTTCTCACAAGACAGAACAGCCTGCCTATCTGGATAACTCGCTAATGTTTTTAAGTGCCGCACGGGCTTTAGCACGGGACATTTTTGCCCAAACCTTACCGTCAATAACTTTTTCGTTGAAAAGCAAACCCAATTTAAAGATCAATTTAACAATGCTCTTCTAATGCTCAGATAGTACTTTGTCCTGTTAAATTTTGTGAAAGATTGCGAGCACAGCTCGCTTCTACAGAAAATGTCGAAGTGCGTCAAGTTTTTTCTGGACAGTTGTGGGGCGTTGCCGTGTAGGGTTATAGTTTTCGTATTGCATAGTTATGCCATAACGGTGTATGCATCCGTGAATGTTTTATTTCGCTATTAACATCTTGCGCGTGGCAGTGAAATCACCTGCAGTCAGCGTATAGAAATACGCACCACTCGCCACAGGTTCACCGAACGCGTTTTTACCATCCCAATACGCCGCACGACTGCGGTTTTGGTACTTACCCGCAGCTTGATGCCCAAGCGTCAATGTCCTCACCAACGCACCGTTCATAGCATAGATATGCAGTGTAACATCCGCACTCTTCGCCAAGTGATACGGTATCCACGTTTCGGGATTGAACGGATTGGGAAAGTTTGGCAAAAGGGCAGTCTCTTTCGGTGTCAATGCTACGAGGAGTTGTTTTAAAAATAGGATACCGCGTTGTGAATGCATATCCGTGAGGTTCAATTGCTGAGCAGCGGATAGCCACTGTTTGACCTCTGTAGCAGTGAGCATTTCTAAGGCTTGCAGATGTAGAGAAGGTGCGGAGGCACTTGTCCCCAATGCGCCAGTGACTAAGACGAGATCAGCAATGTTAACCACACCATCAGTGTTCACATCTGCAGCGTTTGATCCTGTCTGACCGAGGTTTGAAGCAACCAACACCAAATCGGTAATGTTAACAGTGCCATCACCGTTCACATCTCCTTTGAGGACAGTTGGTTCAGTTATTTCAGCGTTTTCAATCTGAGGAGCAAACGTTTCACCTATGCTGTTGGACAAAAGGACATCAGATAATGTCAAAGTAGATGCCTTTACTGTGATGACTTCAAAGGTGAGTGTAGCGAGGGTGCCGTCACCGTTGCTTTCGCCCGCAAGAGATGCTGCGTTCAGTCTCACAAGATTCCCTTCCAAAATCGGAGGGACAAAGAATGCGCCATCAGGTAGATAATCACCGTTACTACTTTCCACATAACGGAGGGCGGTGTCGTCGAACTGCACGGTTGCTTGGTAACCTGCAACATTTTTCCCGTCAGTAATTTTTACGGACAATTTGAGCAGTTGACCAATATTAGGGGACTGCACACTTATAGGTAAAAGACTCACCGTGGTGTTTCCCATTGCTGTAGACGTGGTGGTCGTGGGTGTTGTGGTAATGGGTGGTTCGGTGGTAACACTGTGTGTGAGTGTGGGTTCCCCAAATACGAAGTGGTCGCATCCCGGGTCGCCGAGGTCATCAACTTTGAGTGTGAGCATCTCTGTACCTTCGGGGATATCGAAAGTGATTTCAGAGTGTCTACCTTCTGAACCTTGTAAGACCCCGGAGTTATAGATTTCAGTGTCGTCTGCCATAAAGACAACAGTAAGTTTAGCGTAATTTCCACAAGGGTTTGGCATATCGAAATGTGCGTGAAAGTTTTCGTAGTCTTTGTTGGAAATATCCCAAACGATGCGGCTATCGGCATGTGCGTAAAAGAAATGTTTCCAGTTATCGCCGCCGAAAGCGTTAGGTGGGAATAACCCATTAGGTGTCCTTGGGACTAACCCATCTGGTGTTTTCTCCCAAAGTTGTCCCCAAGTTTGCCATTCGGCCTTAGGGTTCGTGGGTGTAAGTGCGTCTGGTGAGTCATATGCGAGTGTCAGTAACGTTCTGCCAGTAGTGCCGTCTGCGTTCATATCGGTTATAGGGGGCTCAGGGGTCTCAATTACAGTGCTGGGTTCAAGGGTGCGGTGCGTGAGTGTGGGTTCACCGAGCACGAAGTGGTCGCATCCTGGGTCGCCGAGGTCATCAACCTTGAGTGTAAGTGTCTTTGTCCCTTGGGGTATATCAAATTCTATCTCTGTGCCTCTACCGATGTATAGTATACCGGCGTTATAGATTTCGGTAGTATCTGCGTGGAAGGTGACATCGATACTGTTTCCACAGAGGTTTGGCATATGGAAGTGTGTGTGAAAGCTTTCGTAGTTTCCGCCACTAATATCGTAAACGATACGGCTGGGTGCGTGTGCGTAAAAGAAGTGGGTCCAATCTTCGCCGCCGAAAGCGTCAGCTGGGAATAACCCGTTAGGTGTCCTTGGGACTAACCCATCTGGTGTTTTCTCCCAAAGTTGTCCCCAAG
>JAPPDN010000613.1 GCA_028824575.1 Candidatus Poribacteria bacterium
ATTCGGTACATCTGTGGGATGTGGATACCAGCACCATCAAGAAAAAATCCAAAAAACACAACAGCAAAATCCGTGATATTGCGTTTTCACCAGATGGTAGACGACTCGTCAGTGTGAGTTCCGATGGAGAAATGCGTTTAACGGATCTTAGTACGGATGCCGAACCAAAGCGTCTACCGACACCGGAAGACAAAACACCGCAACCCGTACCCGCCATCCTAAAACTCAAAGCACTTAAGCAGGCATACCTACCAAGGCGACGGGATGATGTTTATTCAGTGGGATTCTCTGAAGACGCGACACAACTCATCAGTGTCAGTAAGGACGGCAGTCTTCATATTTGGGACGTTGAAACCGGACGCTACCGGGCATCCTTCTCCCTTGGCGCGTATAGCGATCAAGTCTATCATATCGCTTTTTCTGAAGATGGTAAATTCCTCGCCAGTAACGACGGATTTGAAGAACGTGTCCGCGTCTGGGATGTCCAAGACGCCACACAACACGCCATTCTGATGCCCGGGCAAGGTAATGTTTTTAACCCCCTTCGTCACCTAATGGTCTCTTCAGGCATCAAAAAAATTGTCGGACGCGAATTACAAGGGGCAATTCAGATCTGGAATGCTGAGACCGTAGAGCATCTATCTTCCATACCGACAGACCGAATGATACATTACTGGCCCCTGCTACTTTCACCTGATGGAAAATTCCTCGCTGGTACAGACATACTATCCAAGAACCAAATTGAGTTTTGGCAGACGGATCTGGGTGCCCCTCTATTCACACTTGAAGGGCACGCAAGTCCAGTGACGGAATACGCATTCTCCCCAGACAGTCAGATCTTCGTTAGTGGCGGTAGAGATGGAACTATTATTTTATGGGATGTCAAAATAGGCGACCAACGCAATAGTCTCACAGGTCATACGAAACCCATCAGTGCGTTAGCCTTCTCTGCGGATAGCAAAACACTCGCGAGTGGGAGTGAAAACGAAATCCACCTCTGGGATCCTGACACCAGCACTCTAATGGGTATTCTTGATACCGGATTGAATGTCCAAGCATTAGCCTTCTCTCCCGATGGAAAGAGGCTCGCCTGCGGAACCGGGGATGGGCGGATTCAGGTCTGGGCTTTAGTGCCAAATTTCCAAGTGCAGTCTACCTTCGCGGGGCATCAAGGCGCAATTTATGTGCTGATGTTCTCACCAGACGGCAAAACACTCGCAAGTGGGAGTAATGACGGCACAATCCTTCTTTGGGATTGGGAGAAATTTCTCAAGTAGACGACAACTAATTAACAGAAAAATAGAGTGCAAGGGCATCCGACCTCGCCCTCTATTCTTACATCTCTGCCAACTTCTTCTGGAGCCATCGTGTCATCGGTGCGTGTCCCGGATCGCAGACTTCGATGAAATGCCCCGGCAACGGTTGACCGATCAACGCCTCAACATCCCGCCGCCGTTCTGCGACAACCGTCGGATGATCACTCGCAACGTTCACTTTCTCCTCTGGATCGTTACGGACCTCAAAAAGTTCATCACCCTTCTCATCGTTATAACCTACCGAAGTGCAGAAGTTCCAGTGGTCATCGCGTACGCTGACGCGTCCGCGCGCATTACCCGTAGCAAAGCCAGCCCACCCCGTGATAATCCGTTCACGGAGAGCCGCTTTCTCTTGTGTAACAAGTTGCCACATATCCTCACCGTCCGTCCAACCGCACGGAATATCAAGCAGCTTCAGGAGTGTCGGCATTAGATCGTGATTCTGCACAAACGCGAAAATCTCCTTGTCGTTCGGTCCTTCAGGATGTCGGATCATCAAGTTCAGCTGCGTGTTGAACGGGTGGAGTTTGTTCGCGCCCTTTCCGAAACTCCCATGGTCGCGGAGTTGTGTGCCGTGATCGGACATCAGCACAACTAATGTATCGTCTTTGATGTTCAACTGCTCTATCTTATCAAGCAGCACACCGACCCATTTATCGACAAAGGTAACCTCTCCGAGGTAGAGTGCCTCAATTCGGCGCAGTTCATCTTCCGTAGGACCGTCGCCTTCGTTTGCGCCGCCCGGTGTGATGAAATCTTTCCCGGAATAGTCTGGGAAATAGATATCTGCGTAGGACTTCGGGGGATCCCACGGTTCATGCGGATCGAAACTATCCACCCATAAGAAGAAGGGACCGACAGTATGATTATCTTCAAGCCAATCCGATGCTGCACGGAAGACGCGCGCACAACTATAGTCATCTTCCGATTGCCGGTGGCGTTGCGACAATAGGTAGTTAACAAGCCCGGCGTGCCGTCGCCAGTTGAGCGGTTCACGGACATGTTTTCGGAGTTGTTCTTCAATCAACCTCGGATCGCCGCTGTGCCAGTTATCTGATTCCTGTCCACGGATGAAATCGAAATGTGCGAATCCGCGCGAGAAATTCATCGTCGGTTTGAACATGTGATACGTATCGGCAATTAAGGCAGTGAGGTAACCACGTTCCAGCAAAACCTCGGCAATCGTGTCCTGTTCCGGCGGAATTTTATGCCAACCGGGTGCGTGGTGCCAATGCCCACGGCGATCAAAGTTATATTTCCAAGGGAAGCTCCGCATCCCTGTAAAGTTGCCACGCCGTATCTGAAGCGTCGGTTGTCCTTCGCCAAATGCGCGTGTGAAACGGACAGACTCCAATGCGAGTGCATCAAGGTTCGGCGTTTGCACGTGGCTATACTTTTTGCCTTCACCGATGATGTCGGCACGAAATGTATCTAAACAGATACAGACAATATTCATAATGTTACGCCCCTCTCATTTCATCAAGGATCATTTCGGCAGCTTCCAGAGGCTCTTCCGCCTCAATAATAGGTCTACCGACAACAATGTAATCTGCCCCTTGGTTAATCGCCTCTGCTGGTGTGGTGATACGACGTTGGTCACCAGTTTCCGCCCATTTCGGACGGATACCGGGTGTCACAATCAAAAAGTTATCGCTGCAAGCCTTTCGGATTGGTTCAATTTCCAACGGCGATGCGACGACACCGTCCAACCCGGCTGCCTGTGCTAACTGCGCGAGATAGACGACTTGGTCTGTCAGTTGCCGTTCTGAACCGAAACTCTGTTGAAAGCCAGTTTCGTCAATACTCGTCAGAATAGTCACGCCGAGCAGAATGGGTCTCGGAATATTTGCTTTGTACGCGGCATCATCTGCACTGTTTCTTGCGGTTTGCATCATCTCAAGCCCACCCGCAGCGTGCATGTTAATCATATTTGCGCCGTGTTTTGTCATCATGCCGACATCGCGTGCGACAGTATTTGGGATGTCGTGGAATTTCAGGTCAACGAAGACGTTATGTCCGTTTTGTTTAAACCATGGAAAAGCTCCCATTCCGAGCGCACTGAACGCCTGAAAGCCGATTTTAAACCAGCGGACTATATCCATAAGCGTTCCAGATAACCAATCAATCTCTTTACCATCATCCGTATCTAATGCGACGATTAATCTGTCTTTCAATGTTTCATTCTCCGTTATAGGGTTTGTCGTTTTAGGTGCCTTCGAGTTCACCTTAGCGACGGGATATTCGCTTAGCGGTCGGTTTTATTCACTGCCATTCGGGGTCTTCAACATCTCCAGTTGAGCAACAATGGCTTCTAACTGAGCAACAATCGTCTCCAACTGGACAACAATTGCCTGCTTTTCAGTTTTGAGTGCTTTTACTTCGCCAACAAGCACTTTCAGTTCGTTTTGGATTATTCCTGCTTCCTTTCCGACTGCCCCTATTTCGTCAGTGAGGACGCGTAAGTTGTCTTGGAATTTTCGATATTCGGTACTATTTACCCGCATTTTGGCAGGAAGTGTATCGCGTAGGTTAGTATATTTGGTTTTTAGTTTGGTAGCCCTCGCATGTAGTGTGACAGTCCGTGCGTGTAGTGCTACAGCCTTTGCACGCAGTGCATCGCGCCAACGAGAGTTCTGTAGATGCACAGACACGAACACAATCATCCAAATAGAAGCAAGTCCTACAATAATGAACATCAGGTTTCTTCTAAAAAGAGACATTTTAGTGCCCTCTAACTGTGAATCTCACAATTTCCGCAAAACCTGCTCCACCACTCGTTGGGTTTCTCGGTGTGCGTCGTCGATCTGGGTCTGGCAATTATAGACATGTTGTGCAATCTCGTCGAGTTGTTTTTCAAAATTATCTATCATCCGATGAACTTCCACGGGAGAGGTGCCGCCGAGGCTCTGGTTATTCTGAATCGCCGACTCCGCATCCAAAACCTGTTTCAGCTGCGCCATCGGTATGTCAATCTCTTTCTGTTTCAAAAGCCCCTGCGTTAGTTCCCAATCGGCGAAGGTTTTTTCTTGCTGTACCAGTTCCCCGACGAGCCATCCGACAATCTCGTGGCACTCCCGAAAACTGATCTGATGCTCTTTAACGAGATAGTTCGCCAACTCTGTTGCGGTCGCGAAATTCGCATTCGCCAATTCAGCCATCCGGTCTGTCTGGAAATCTGTCGTCTTGAGAAGATCCGGTAGCAGACCGAGACACGCTTTCACAATATCAAACGCCTCCCACAGCGGCGGTTTATCCTCCTGGAAATCACGGTTATACCCCATTGGCAAACCCTTGAGGTTCGTCAACAGGTCGAGCAATGCGCCGTAGACGCGTCCGGTGCGTCCGCGTGTGAGTTCGGCGATGTCTGGGTTCTTCTTCTGCGGCATGATGGAACTCCCGAAACTATACGCATCGTCAAGCACCGCCATCCGAAATTCATAGGTCGTCCAGTAGACAATTTCTTCGCTGATTCTTGAGAGATTTGCCATTACGAGCGATAACGCAAACAGCACCTCGGCAATAAAATCTCGGCTGCTGATAACGTCAAGGGCGTGTTCGTGTGGCGCGTCGAAACCGAGCAGTTTCGTTGTCAATTCTCGGTCGATTGGGAAGGTCGTACCAGCCAAGGCACATGCGCCGAGCGGGTTCATATTGGCGAGTGCATAAGCAGACTGCAGACGTTTCTGATCCCGCAAGAACATACTGACATAAGCCGTTGCCCAGAAACCGAGACTGATCGGCTGTGCGTGCTGTGTATGTGTGTACCCCGGCATTACAGTGTCGGCGTGTTGTTTCGCAATCTGTAGGAAGGCTTCGCAGAGTGTGGAGAGTCCGCGCTGGGTATTGAGAATTTCATCTCGGATGTAGAGATGTGCATCTACGAGTACCTGATCGTTACGGGAACGCGCAGTGTGGAGTTTGCCGCCGAATTCGCGTCCTACGTTCTCAATCAGGTAGGATTCGACGTTCATGTGGACATCTTCTTTATTCGGATCAAGCGTAAGATTACCGTTCTGAAAATCTTCTTCTGCTTTGTGGAGCCACCGTAAAATCTCGCGTAGATCGGCATCGGAGATGATTTTTTGCCGAGCGAGCATAATCGCGTGCGCTTGGCTCCCCCAGATATCGTATTCGATGAGGCGTGTGTCGGCTTCAATGGAGTGCGTGAAGGCTACTGTCTCTGTAGTGAGGTTTGTACTGAAACGTCCACCCCAGAGCGTTTTTTTCGGTTTTCCCATATTTCATTAGCCAAAACGAGGCGGTTCTCGCGCCGGTTCCCGTGGGGGTATCTCAAGTTCCACCCCGCCGAAAGGTTTGAACATTTCATGGATCGCCGTTCCCAGATTTTGTGAGGGAACTTCGTGATCAGGAGAGACATTTCGCGTCTCTGCATCTTGAAGATAAACGAGATAATCAACAGCAGATTTGAGTTTTTCAGTGGAGAGCTGTCTAATTAACTTAACTGCTTGCTGTTGCAAATCAGTTTTTCGCATGATATTATGTCTTCTCTGCTATGTAACTTGCGGTGGACGACGTATTGACATCGGTTGGATAATCTTGCGTTGGTCTGGTGTCAGACGTGCCAGCAACTCGTCTGAATGCGGGTAGTCGAACCGTTCTCGGACATATCTCGGCGAATAACGATAGACAATAGAGCGGCGATACCCGTCATTCGTCCGCTCTGCTGAGCCGTGCGTAATAGCGTCTGTGAACATGACGACATCGCCTGCCTTGAGATAGATTTCCTGTGTCGCGAAGGCTGTCCCTGCCGGTTTCCCGGTCACACCGTCATAGACCATACCTTTCCCGTTCTGCTTCAAACGCGGGTGTATCTCTGTGCATTTATGGCTCCCTGGGACGAGTACCGGTGCGCCATCACCCGGTCCAATATCGTTGAGTGCCATGAGAACGTTAATCTGTCCTACCATCCATTCGCCTGTATTCTCCTGCCGGAATGTCAGGTAACTCAACGGGACATGTCCGCCACAGTGGATATGAATGAAACCGCCGGGCCCGCGGACATTGAGAAAATTCTCGTGAATCGAAAGTCCATTGACCTCGTGGATGTATTTCCGAACGAGACCGACCCATGCGGGATGGTCGATCAACTTCTCGAAAACATCGCCACCCTCAATGATATTCTGGAAATTCACGCCGTTCTCAATGTTGTAGGTATGCGTCTCAATATTGCCGATCCAACGTGGAATTCGTTTGTCCGCTGTATTTTCTTCCCAAGGTTGTTCAACGTAAGCCCAATGTGCATCGATCCACGCGTTCATCTTATCCAGATCGTCTTTCGAGATGGCGTTCTCTAAAATGAGATAGCCTTGTAGGTCGAACAGATAATCTTGAAATTCTTGCTCCATTTTTTCCGTCTCCTTAGCAGGCGTGGTGTTTAACCACGCCTCCAGGACAAGCCGAACGATTCCGCTACAGATACGCGTCCAATTCTGCTTCCGTCGGTGTCGGTGTCGAGATACCGCCTTCAGGGATTTCTAACTTGGCTGTCCATACGATTGCGTTGAGAATGAGTTTACGGATCTGGTCATCTGCCCAATTGCTGTGGAGATGCCCACCAGTAAACCCGAACCCGCGACCACCATCTGGACGCTCTACACACCATCCTAAGTGCTGGGGTTCACCATTGGCAACCGATGCGCGGACATGCGGGTTCCCGCTGTGGGGTCCGTCGGGCCTTTCAAGTGTTGATTCAGGTGCGATTGCGCTCAACAGCGGTGTCACACCCTGCATATTCTCACGGAAACGCATGTGATAATACCATTCGTCTTCCAGTGAGAACGGCTCCAACCCTTGTGTTATCGGGTGTTCAGGAAATCCGGTAAATGTTGCTGTCCAATACGGGTTGACCGAAAGATGTGTTTCAAAGTAACCGCCGATCCAGTCCAAGAAACGATCTCCGGGTTCACCTTTCGGTACTTCGACTGCATAATGCAACATCGCAAGCCCAACGCCTTGATCTATCAGTTCAGATATCTGTTCAAGGTGCGGAATGCTAAGGTGTCGGGCACCACCATCAGAATAAACAATGATTGCATCTGTATCTGCGAAAGTTGCCGGATCCTCGGGCCAGCCCTGAGAGACCACGGCTTCCACACCGTCAACATGTTTGTTCAATAAATCCGCGAAGAGGGCACATCCGGCGGGGTGCTCATGGGAACCGCCGCCATGACTTGCGCTGCCTGCCACCATAACAATTCGAGACTTTTTTGACATATTTCAACGCCTCCGTTCAGTTCACTAAATCTTATGACTTTTTGCCAAAATTTTTACGCGCTCTGTTCACCAGTTATCCTCCCCCAATATGCCGAATCACCATTCTCTGCTGACCCCATAAGGATCAAATGCAGAGTCTACACTGATTACTGAAATCCGTTCATCAAGTGCTTGTGCTATTATTAATCGGTCAAATGGATCCCGGTGATGAAAAGGTAACGTAGTTAGCTGTATAAGACTATTGATCGTGATATTCAATATCTCAATTCCGTGGGAATCCAGTTCATCTGGAAACAATTGGTTAAAAGGCTTGTCTAAAGCGAGTTTTCCTATATTGACCTTGATAGCTATTTCCCAGAGGCTCGCGATACTGAGGAAAATTTCACTGCTTGAATCCAGAATCAACCGGCGTGCTCTGTCACTGAGTTCTTCATCTTCGGTAATAAACCAAAGCAGTGTATGTGTATCTATCAGGTATCTCACCACATATACTCCCTGAATTCTGGGAGCTCAGCGTCAAAGTCGTCAGCCATCTTGATGAGTCCTTTGAGAGTTCCTGCTTGACGGGGCGGCTGCAATGTTTTTAACCCATCTCCATAAAACAGCGAGTGGTATTTCACGTACGTTTTATCTAACAATTTCAAACAGTCCTTGAATTCCGTGAACACCGGTGCAGTTTTCACGTCGTGCTTTTCCAAGTAGGCAAGCCGTTCATCAACAAACGTTTCGCACGCTTCTAATGTCGATATAAGTTGTGCTATGTCTTCGGTTACCATCTCTGGACAAATATTCGCCCCTATAGCATCCGTGCATGAAGCGGAGTCGGGGGTATCATTTGAATCTGAACGGACAGAATCAAAAGAGATGTCAGACAACTCTTGGGGATTTTCAGCAATCTCATGGAGTAACCCTACAAAGGAGATACGCCCTTTATATGGCTTAATTTGCCGACGCAGGCTTACGATCACATGATCCAAATACGAGCGTTCCAGGTATCCGTAGTGGAAGTCTTGGGTACGTCGATGTCCGTGGATGATGATTCGTATTTCCCAGAACACTCTGGCATCCCGAAGCAGTAATCGAATCTCTGGCTCAATAACCGCCATCCATTCATGCCACTTCTGAAGTTTTGAATTTATCAGATTCTTCTGACTCATAATCAAGTCCTTTGAAAAGAAAAAGCACAGTTGCAGCGGGATCCTGCAAATTCAAATGTGAAAACCAAAATGCCTTTATTGCAATGCTAAAGTATTATACACGTTCTCCTTGTAGATGTCAATTTTTTAATACTTGACAATCCCAAAGAGAAGTCTTAGAATACTCCGAAACTCGACACAATAAAGGAGCAACTCAATGGAGA
>JAPPDN010000309.1 GCA_028824575.1 Candidatus Poribacteria bacterium
CTTCAATCCGTTTGGCGAGTTCGACCTCTTGCGTTTTATCAAGCAGCTGGAATTTCCCCATCTCGCGCATGTACACCTTCACTGAGTCATCGGTATAGCCGCTGCTGGCCGCGGCTATTTCAGCCAATTCATCGTCATACCCGAGTTCATCAGTTCCGTCAACATCAAGATAATCAAGCGTAGGATGGTCTTTAAAATCCATTATCAACTCCTTCTTCGTTTAAATTTTCATCGTGAGTGTCCTGCACGCCACGACCGCGTAGGGCACGTCTCTCATTTGAAAGTTTTACCAACTGCTCAAGTGTTTCCATCTCATCCGCGCCTTCGGCGAGTGCGTGTGATCGGACGCGCTGCTCAAGATCCTGTAAGTGGAAATTGCGCAATTTCTTGAGGCATCCATCCACTCTTGCTTGGAGGTTCGGCGCGGGTGCTTTCCGTAAAAGCGCGCTTGAAATGAAGGCACTCAGATTTTCATCAGGGCACTCACTGATCAGTGCCTGGATATCTATCCCTTCACTATCATCATTTGTACTGGCTTCCCAAAGCAATTGCGCGGCTTTGGCGAAGCGCGGTTCCGTGAAATGTTGACAGTCAAATTGGGATTTGACATACGGAATTAACGCTGGATTTTGGATTAACGCTTCAACAAGTTGATGTTCGATTTGGGCGCGTGCCGATAACTTCTGCTGTACAGCCTTATTTTGCGGCATCGGGCGAGAAACTGAGGTCTCTTTGAGTCCCGCGTCTCGCAATTCACCCCAAAGTACACGTTCATCAACATGAAGGTCCCGCGCAGCGTATTTAATGTATTCGCTGCGTTCAACGCGGTTCTTGAGATTCAAGAGCGTTTCGGTAACCTCTTTCACGATTTGCGTTTTTACATCTATCCGGTGAATGTCCTGACTCTGAATAGCGGACTGAATCTGAAATTCGATGAGATTTATCGACTTGTCTATAAGTTCCGTGAATGCATCGACGCCGTGCTGCCGTGTAAATGAGTCTGGGTCTTCTCCCGTCGGAAGCAGGGCAATACGCACGCGTAAATCTTCGGTGAGCAGTCGGAGTAACCCACGCTGTGCCGCTTGGAAACCGGAGGCATCGCCATCATAAACAATGACGACTTCTGGAGCAAACCGCTTTAGCAAACGTGCATGGTCCTCGCTCAAAGAAGTACCAGAGGAAGCAACAACGTTCTCAACGCCAGACTGATAAAGCATTAAAACATCCATGTAACCTTCAACAAGGAGCACACGCTGTTGTTTGTAGATAGTTTGACGCGCTTTGTCGAGGTTGTAGAGAATTTTACTTTTATCATATAGAACCGTTGCGGGAGAATTTAAGTATTTGGGTTGATGCTCTTCAGAGAGTGCGCGTCCACCGAAACCAACAGGGGCACCGCGTTCATTCTGGATTGGAAAAAGGATTCTGTTCCAAAACCGGTCCTGAGGTCCCCGGTCTTCGTCTTTAATTAGTCCGACATCAATGAGCTGCTGGGTTGTAAAACCTTTGTCTGTCGCAGCTTTCACAAGCTCCCGCCGTCCAGATTTGGCATATCCGAGCTGGAACGATCGAAGGGTCTTGGGTTGAACCCCACGGTGTTTAAGATACTGCCTTGCAGGCGCGCTGGCACCCTCAGTGAGGAGTTGGCGGTGGTAGTATTCGACTGCAAAGCGATTGAGATCCTCTAAGTTCGTGACCCGTTTGCGATCCGCGCTCTCGCGGGCATCCTGATTCGGGAGCGCGATATTCAACCGTCCGGCTAACCACTCTATTGTCTCAATGAAGGATTTGCCCTCATGCTCTTTCACGAAGGTGATGACATTCCCACCGGTTTGACACCCGAAACAGTAAAAAATCTGTTTTTGCACTGAGACAGTAAAGGAAGGGGTTTTCTCCGTGTGAAACGGACACAGTGCTTTGAAATCTCGACCGGCAGGACGCAGCGCGATCCCGCATTCGGAAATAACCTCAACGATGTCGCTTCGGTTCCGAATTTCGTCAATTGTTTCGCGTGGCACGTAGTTTCTTGTAGAAGGACGGTTCACGATGAATCTGCCTCTTCGTGTCAAAGTTTCCTACAGAACATTTGGTCATGTTCACCCTTTGAATGTAACGACGGTTACGCCTTCACCGCCTTGATCAAAGGATGCAAACTGATATTTGGATACAAGTGGATTTTCACGCAACTCCTCATGAACCGCATTACGCAAGGCACCGGTCCCTTTCCCGTGGAGGATACGCACCGATGGTAACCCCGCGAGGACGGCGTCATCAAGGTATTTGACGGTGACATCCAACGCCTCTTTTACGAACATCCCATGAAGGTTGATTTCATCGGCAATCGCGTTGGCTTTGCTATACTGAATATCGAGGACGGAAGCTGAGAGGTTCGCACTTTTCTGTTTAGGGTGGACCGAGTCAATGTCGTGGTAGTCGGCTTGCATTCGCATATTCCCTACAAGCACTTGGAGCGGTGTTTTCCCGTTGGATTTAATAGCGATAACCTCCCCGAATCGGTTCAGTTTCTTGACTCGGACCTTATCGCCAACGTTGACTTCCACCTTCGGTGGGTCAGGCTGCTTTTTGGGGGGCTCCTGTCGGAGTGATTTTTTGGCAGTTTCTATCTTTGAGAAAGCGTTTTGAATACTATCTTTAGAGGCTTGTTTTTTGCGTATGTCAGCGACAAGGTTTTCCACGGTGCGCCGTGCCCCGGCAACGATTTCGCGCGCTTCATTTTCAGCCTGCTGTTTTAGCGTCTGCCGCTCGGCTTCCAAGGTTTCAGCGAGTTTCGTATGTTTCTGGTATGCAGCATCAGTCTCTCGAATTTTATTTTGTAGACGGTTTTGATCAGTATCTAATTTATCTTGTTTCTCTTGCAGCTCCACGAGTAGGTCTTCAACAGCGACGGCACTATTGCCTATATGGGTTTGTGCTTCATCAAGAATTTCGAGTGGAATCCCTAATTGGGAAGCAATCTTTATGGCGTTGCTACTGCCCGGTATACCTACCTGTAGTCGGTACGTGGGGCGTAGTGTTGTCCAGTCAAACTCCATTGATGCATTTTCCATAGTTCGCTGTGTATGTGCATACGCCTTAAGTGCCCCGTAGTGCGTTGTAACGATTGTATTGACGCGCCTCTCACCGAGCCAATCAAGGAGTGCCATACCGAGAGCCGTCCCTTCGCTGGGGTCTGTCCCCGCACCAATTTCATCTAAGAGTACAAGTGATTGATTGGAAACCTCGACTGTTTTAAGCATCTCGGCAATCTTAGTGATATGAGAAGAGAAGGTACTCAGACTCTGTTCGATCCCTTGATCGTCACCGATGTCGGCAAACACATGGTCAAAGATAGCGATTTTACTTCCGTGTTCGGCTGGAATATGTAAACCGGACTGCGCCATCAGTACCAACAGCCCGACCGTTTTAAGCACAACCGTTTTGCCACCAGTATTCGGACCGGTGATGATTAGCGTTTTGAACGTTTTGCCGATATGAACATTTGTCGGTACGATCTGTTCCGGTAACTTCACGTCCGCTTCAGCATCAGGATCCGCTGAATGTTCATTTTCAAGATGAAATTCCAACAATGGATGCCGCGCTTCAATGAGCTTGACGTTACCGCGGGTATTCAGTTTAGGTTCAACGGCGTTCAGTGCTAAACTAAAGCGTGCTTTTGCGTTCAAAAAATCAAACTCTGCTAATAACTCAACGGAGGATTCCAATTCGGGGAGGTGATCTCGGACGTGATCGGTCAGCGTAAGGAGAATGCGTTGTATTTCACGGTGTTCATCTTCAGCAGCTTCGTGTAATTCATTGTTCATCTGCACAATGCCCAAAGGTTCGACAAAAAAAGTCGCACCGCTTGTGGATTGCGCTTGGACTACGCCTTGGAAAGACGCGCGCGCCTCTTGTTTGATTGGGATGACATACCTATTGTTCCGAGAGGTAATGACCGGTTCTTGAATCGCCTTTTGGCATTCTGGAGAGCGAAGCGTCGCTTCAAGCTTTTGGTATATATTTTCACGGAGACGCAATAATTTTCGGCGGATTGATCGTAATTGGGGACTTGCTCGGTCGAGTAGGATACCCTCTGGATTAATGCAATAGTTGATCGCCTCAACTAACTCAGGAAACGCTGGCAGTGCGTCCACAATAGTAAAGAGGTTAGGAAACTCCTCGCGCTCGCGCTTTTCAAATACACGATGGATGTCGCTTGGAATCTTCGCGACTTTTCGGACATCAAGGAGTTCTTCAGCGTTTAAAATTGAACCGACTTTGGCAGCATGGTTCAATAATTCTCGGATGTCTCTTAAACCCGCTAACGGAATCCCACCGTAGAGTTGATGAAAGAATTTGGCTTCACTACATAACGTCTGCAGGTAACGGACTTTATCAATGTCATAAGACGGCGTAAGGGTATCAACCCGCGCAGTCCCAAGTTGAGAAGCGGTATACTTTTTCAAAAGCATTTTGATCTTATCGTATTCTAACGCTTTTTCAACACTGGCTAACACAGGTTCGTCCTCTTTCAGATACGCTTGGAATTCAAGCAGCTACGGCAAACTATAGGATAGTAAATGCTATTGCTGAACGGTCCCCTGTTTAATATTGCCCCAAGTTGTGACCAATTTCTTCTTCGGTTCAACAGGTAGTATCCGAATGTCCCGCAACCACGATAGGACAAATACGCTGCCATCAATTTCGACGAGCTCTTCGGTCTCTCCACTTGCGAAATCGTATAGGTAGACAGTCCCCCACCGAGAATAGATCATATAGTCTCCTTCAGGCGACCAGTCAGCCCAATACCCTGTTGCTTTGTCAACATCAAACAACGGCTCAATGACCTTAGACTCAATGTCAATAAGGCAGAAGGTATCAAATTCTCTATTCCACCTAAAAAAGAGGATGCGTTGCCCATCGGGTGCCCAGACGGGATAGAAATCTTTGTTCAGCTCAGTTAATATCTCTATTTCCTTTGTTTCAATGTCCAAAATGTAGAGGTGTTCCAACCACCCAGGCCTGGAGAGCGAAAAGACGAGCCGCTTTCCGTTCGGTGCCCAAGAGATACCCCAGAATGAGTAGGGCCACCCGAAATGTGGAACTTGTGTCACGGCTTCCATTTCTCCGCTTTCGAGGTCCAACAGCCAAATCTGATTGTCTTGTGGCAGTTGTTCCATTGTCCAACCGTTGAAAGCGAGATATTTACCATTCGGAGAAGCCGCAAGGAACCGATATGTCCCCGAAATCTGTGTAACCCGCTTCTTATTCTTTGGGTTGTCAGGGTTAATAGAATAGACATCGGATTGCCCGCCGTGCCACTGGATAAAATAAAGTAAATCTCCGTTTGGTCCCCATGCTGGATACATACCTTTGTGATTTAAAGAAATAGCACTCAAATTATTAGTGTCTTTAATTGCGGTTGCATAGAGGTTCCAATCGAAACGTCCCAAATTCTCGTCAAATCCGTTGACGGCGTAAGCGAGTTGTCCAGTAGGTGCAGCTTCGCCTGTCTGTATAAATGAAAGGGAGATTAAGATAAGCATACAGAAAAGCACTATCCTACCGACTTTAGCGGTATAAAGAGTTATTGTACTATTATTATAAATCATTGAGGCTCCTAAAAAAAAATAGATAATTATTGAGCAGATCCAAGCCTTTTATAGTGGAAAAGAGCATTCTCATAGAGACGACGACTTAATCCCAATGTTTCAAGTTCAACAACCGAATCGTAACTGTACAGCGCGGAACTTTCTCGTCCCTCACTTTCAGCACGTCGAGCATTTTGAATGCTATTTATGACTGTCGTTGCTCCTTTTTCAAAGCCACTGATCTGTTTGCGGAGTTCCAAGGAGAGTCCACCTTGAATGTCTTTGTCCACTTTATAGGTGCGAATCGCATCGGCATAAGCGACATAAGCCTCAAGGTACTGTTTTTCGTCTTCAAGTTGCTTTGCATTTGAGACATCAATAGGTTCGTCAATAGACGCAATAACCATCTTTGCGTCTTCGAGTAGTTCACGACTTTTCTGTGCAAGTCCAGCATCAAGGGTGCCTCGGAATTCATCTACGATCTCTTTATAGGTGTTGCGCGCGGCCTCTAAATCCCCTAATTTTTCATAAGCAAGTGCTTGGTTAAACTTGGCTTCCAGCAGCACGAACTTGCGAATCTCGGGCGAGAGTTGTGGCGTAGGTGGAAAAGCCTTCTCTTGATAGGCAGCGATCGCTTTTTCATAGTCACCTTCCTGTTCATAGGTGTAGCCGATCGCCTTTTGTGCGTACAAACTATCCATCTGATTTTCGGGTTGATGTCCTTCAATTAGCTGCTGGAATTGTGTGCGAGCTTCCGGATAGTTTCCTTGATAATAGAGGGTATTTGCGTACTGATAACGCGCTTTATCAGCAAAAGTGGTATTTGCGTATTTCTCAAAGACCGCCTTAAGCTCGGTCTGCGCTGTTTGAAGCAGCGCCTCACTTTCAGCCAATTTTTCAGCATCCAAAAGGCTCTCTTCTGCTTCTTTGTATGCCTCGGTGGCTTGTCGGAGTATGAGAGTGGCTTCAGCGCGACGGTTCTCTTGATTCTGATAATACGCTGCATACCCCGCAACAGCGACAAGGACGACCACTGCCGCAACAATAATCGTTTGAAGGTTTGCCTTCAAAAACGCGTAGACTTTCAGGAGCCCTTCAATAAATTTATCTTCTTGGATTTCTTCTTTCGTTAGCCGTTTGTTTCGTGCCATGTTTTTCCTCAGTTTCACACAATTATAAGTCCATATACAAGCGGGTGACGGGAATTGAACCCGTGACCCTCAGCTTGGGAAGCTGACGCTCTACCGCTGAGCTACACCCGCATTAATTCTTAGGACTTACGCATTTCCTCTTAAAGTCCCCCTACCCCCCTGATAAGGGGGGATATGGGGGGTTGGGGGATTTAGGGGGTTTAAAACTACAAAATTTACCATCGCGTGCTAAATTTGCGTAAGTGCCTGATTCTATTATATCATACATTTCTGGGATTGTCAAGGAAAGTTAAAATAAGAAGCAGGCATCGGCAGGATAAACAATTATGGGTTGCAAGTTTCGCCTGATGCCCGCTTTTCCGTTGCGCTAAGACATGCGGACTTCGCCTACAATATGGGTCATCCGGAATATCTACTGCAATTTATCTAATTCACCCAAAACCTGCGCTGCACTTAGCGTATTATCCGGCGGTGCATTTTCGACGTGCTTAAAGGCAATGTTCCCTGCCTTATCAACAATGAATACGCCGCGTGTGGTAATACCGACCTCTTCGAGTGCCATGCCGAACTCCTTGGAAACCTCAAGATTCATATCCGCAAGCAATGGGAAATCGACACCGCCGAGTTCCTGGCTCCATGCCTTATGTGCGAAGGTCGAATCGCGGTTGATAGCGATAACATCAGCACCTTTCGCGCGAATCGCATCAAGGTTTTCGTTGAAATCTGGCACTTGCTCAGCACAGACAGGTGAGAAAGCGAGCGGGTAAAAGAGCACTACTAAATTTTTGCCTGAATAGTCGCTCAGTGAAACTTCGGTATCTTCTTGATTGACTGCCCCGTTCAAGGTGAAATCCGGTGCAGCACTGCCTACATCTGCCATTAAAATCCTCCTATATGCACTCAAAAAACGCGTTTAGCGTCGTTTATATCGTTTCGGTTTATGGAAAAATTATTTTCTTTTCAAGGCTGCCCACGCTGTCGCAAGTTTGCCTTGCGGTTCAATTGCTGTGAGCGTCGCTGCGGTATTGCCGTTAACACTGACATCGTCGAAACTGGCTTGGGTATCCCACGTCCAGACACCAACTCTTCCAAAGGGGTACGCCTCATCAATAAAGACCCCCTGCTTTATGCCGTTAATAGCGACAGTGATCTGGCTGCCTTTAACTTCGACCTGGAGTGTGAACCATTCCTGACGGGCAAGCGTTAGCCCGATAGGTTCAATGTCGTGTTCAATCTCATCTCGTCCTTCAAACCCGTCTTTAAAAGCAGTACTCCGGCGATGTCGCCACAATTCGGACTTGTTCTCCTTCGGACAAATGAGATATACATAATACTCAAATTCACTTTGTGCTCGGAAAACGATGCCCGCCCAGTGTCCTGCTTCAATACGGACCTTAGCCGCTAACGTGTGATCTGCCCAGTCTGCGCCATCAGCCAACGTATGCTGTGCTTTACCCCAGCGCATTGTCTGCTTATAGACCCCTTCTTCCACTTTCCAACTTCCGTTCGCGGGGGTCCAATCGGCGGCATCGTTGTCAAACGTCCATATTTGCTCTTCAGCAGTGGCAACAGAGACGAGACAGATACTGATGCACACCATAAATAGTGAAAATCCGCTTTTCATAATGCCCATCATGTTGACGAGTTCGGTTAAACCGACAGTAGGGCAAGGCACCATCACCTCACCCTACCCTTAAAACATCTATTTTGCTTTAAGCTTACCCCACTGTGTAGCGAGTTTATCTTGGGGTTCAACAGAAAGCGTTCCGATTTCCATCTCTTTAACTTCGGCCTCGGTCAATGCCACGGAGTAAATACGGGATTCCTCGATGTGGGCGTTGAGCTCGCCGGGGCCACCAAGTCCGTTTGTATGACGTTTTCCCCAAATGGCTTCAGCATCACCCGTTGGCCAGGTTTTAATGTCGCCCTTTTCATAACTACCAAGATTCACACCGTTACGGTAGCCAGTTATCTTGTAAGTTCCGCCCTTATCTTCGTAAGTGAAGGCTAAGTAAACCAGTTCGCCCTCTTTCTTTTCGTTGTGGGCCTTGGGAAAATCTTCAGTACGGTGGAACCAGCTGCTTCCAGACATCCACTGACTCGGTTGGCGTTCGGCGTAGACAATCGCATTGAACTGGTCTTCGCTCACTTTG
>JAPPDN010000873.1 GCA_028824575.1 Candidatus Poribacteria bacterium
TGTTGAACATAAATCCGGGTTCAAATTCCCAGAGCATCAGCACACCGTGGTCTTCAGCGACTTGGGCACAGCGTTTCCAAACAGAGACGATCCGATCCCATGCTTTCTCCCATTCAACGCCTGGAATTCCTTCCTCGGGGTCATCCACTGTATCAACCCGGATGGCAGGCGACCCGAGGTCCAAGGCGAGTTGGAGATTCTCTTTGAACAGTTTGAAATATTTATCGTCCTCTTGCGCCTCGTCTGTGGCGGGACCCGGGTGCGACCAGAAGTCGGCGGCTAAACCAGAGACTTCCAAGCCGTAATAGGAGATTAAACCTTTAACGGCATCCCGATCGCTTTTCATCGGATAGTCGTTGATGTCAATGTGTGGTTTGAACGCCCCAATTTCAACGCCGTCAAATTCCAGTTCGCTGAGACGTTTGACGACATCATCGAACGGAACAGGATTATCTTCGTAAGGACCAAATGCGTAAGCCCAACTTCCAATTGACAATTTTTTTGCCATGTTTCTCTCCAAATTTTAAGCGCGGTTTTAGTTGGCAACTTACCGCGCGTTTTTCGGTAGAGTATTCCTATGATACGTCCGTCACCAGCGTCCGAACCGCTGTTTCGAGGTCAAGGGTTATCTGCTCTACCATTTCTCTTTTCTGTGTTTTGTAGGTATCATAGCATTCCCGGAGATTTTGGGGTTCACCGACACGGAGTGATGCGACCCGCGGTCCCCGCATTTTTGCTGTACCAAACACTTCTCTTTCCAGACGGATAATTACCTCAAGAAACCGTTCCGGTGAAGGTTCCTTGGCGACATACCCGTCCGAAATTGCTATAAAGTTAATTAACCGCTCCAGATCCGGATAGAATTGTTGGAATTTCTGGAGCAGTTCTTCATGTATCTTCTGTTCGTACTCGGTCATCTGCTCAATGTCTTTATAGACTTCGGCATCAACCAGATTTTTCAACGCCCGTACCCGTGTAAGCACATCCGCTTCAGTATGGATGCCCATAATTTGTTCCGCATGGGACAATATCTGTTCTTTCAGCTTTTGGATATGCACATCAAGCGGCACGGTTTCGTCCACCTTATATTGATATTCCGCAGCAAGGGTCCGAAGAACTGCGACACCGATGTGTCTCAATCGTTCGTAACGTTCTGTTGGCGTTCTTCCAATAGGCGGGAGAATAGCACGTTCTAACCGCGTGAGGGCGGCATCAATAACGTCCCACATGTTTTGTGGGTAATGATATTTGATCCCGATGGGAACGACATAGAGAGGTTTGCTGATGCCCGCTTTTTGCATATCATCCAAAGCCCAGAAGCAGAGTTGGGTAACGCCTCTCTCAAAGCGCATGATAGTATCGTTCTGCCGTGAAATTTCTCCCTCTCCAAAGATAACAATAGGTGCATCACCTTTCGTTAAAATTTCACGTGTTGTGCGGAAGGCGTTTCGGTCCGCGGTGCCACGTACAATTGAATACGCGCCGCACCACTGCAACAAAAGACTGCATAAGCCGCCGAATTTCCCTTGGTCGAATGTCTCTCGGGCGGTCATGTAATAGTACTGCTGAGAGAGGCGTTTGGACAAGAGAAACATGACGGCTGGATCCGCGTGCGCCGCGTGGTTCGGAGCCAGCACGGTCGGATGTCCATCCGTCGTTTTCAAACGGGCAATGGACTCGGTGTCAATATCTAGTGTTAACCCCTTCAAATACAAACGATTGATGAGCGGCATGAGGGCTTTGACAACCTGAATCGCGGTCGTATTCGGTTTAGCAGGTTTAAAGTCTAACATTGCGTACTACCGTTTGCGCCATACAGCAAGTTGTTGTCTACTACTTTAGAGGCTTGGTGGATAGCAACAGATGATCTCCATCGGGGTGTCGCTGGTGCTAACGATGACGTAGCTGGACAAGCAACGTGGGATGAAAACAGATTTGCCACGTTTGAGCGGGACATCTTCAAAATCGCCGCGCAGTACGCCTTCGCCGCCTAACGTCACAAGCGCATAGAAGCCTTTATCTGCGGGCATACTCAACGTTGAGTCCACTGTCAGGCGTGAGCATCCGAAGAATTTTGAGGCTTCCGCTGGCACGATTCGGTCTTCGCGATTATCGCCTTCTGCTCGGACGAGTTCTGGGGTGCGGCGGATGTAGTTATTGAGGTAATCCAATTCGAGTTTATCGAACTCAGCGGCATCTACTGCAAGGTCCCATCCCAGACCGAGGTGTCCATCATCTCTTTCAAACGGGAAACCTTCCCATTCAGCGAGGATATTCCAATCGGTAGGTTCCTGCGGTTCGAGGACACATAACCCTGTACCGAGTGAATGGACGATCGGTGTGCGTAAGAAGTAGACTTCCCCGACCTTCGGTTCAACGACGTGCATGAGACTTCGGAGCGTTGGCACATCTTGTGCCTCCATCAGACGGCGGAACTCTGCTTTATCTATTGCTTCTTTCCATCCGATCCATGCCTTCGCGCCCGGACGCGTGCCGATTAATATCCATGCCTCATTTTTCCCAAAGGGTGAGTTGAGATGTTCTTGTGCGAAGTCCGGGTTTGGGTGCCAATGGATAGGGATGTGCGCACCTTCGCCGACATCGAAAATCTTAAGAAGCACGCCTAATTCAGTACCATATTTAGCGACGTGCGCGCCACCGAGTGTCTCTTCCGGGAATGCGTCCAGCAGTGCTTTCAGTAACACAACCTCACCGCTCGGAAGTTCGATACGGCTCAGCCCTTTATCGGGCGGATTGTCTCTACCGGGGGTGATTGCGCGGTTTGTGGAGAATATCCATTCTTCGGAGTAATAGTCATCTTTTGGATCGGGATCACCCATAAACTCAGCACGGAGTTTCCCGCCGTTATAGAAGTGCAAGTAAGTATTCGGTGCTAAGGCGATGGGCGCGTCTAACATTGACTGTAGTTCGTTTTGTGATGCCATATTGCTATCCTTTCTTTATCTTTAAGAACTAAGGGTGTCGTTTGTGGGTTCCCTTGTTTGCAGTAAGTTTATCATTTTGGACGGGTTTTGTCAAGCCAATTTTTGGGAGATTAGCGTTGTTTAGTTTTCAGTTTTTTGGTGGTTTTGGAAGGGTAGATTAGGGTTACGGTGCTACTGCCTCGTTAGTATTCGTTTGTTACAAAATCCATGATTGTATGTGGTCGGCAATCACTTCAATATCTGTTATGGTGCCATCCGCAATCTTGAAACCAAGTTCAATAATCGAATCATTGAGGTCAGAGGGTAGGGAGCAATCGTTTAAAACTAAAAACAAGAGCGCACAATGCATGCCGACACGCTTATTTCCGTCCAGAAATATATGTCCAGTGATAATGTGATGTGCATATACAGCAGCTTTTTGGAATAAAGTGGGAAACAGTTCCGTGTCGCCCAATTTTGCCCTGACCACATCTACCAAATAGTGTAACTGACTTTCATTTAACAACTGATAGTCACCGACATGATCCTCGGCAACGAACAGAATATTTTCAATTGTCAAATATTTCAAATGTTGCCGAGGATTTTCCATGCGCGGTCGTAGTTTTGTCGTATTTCGTCTGAAGCGACGATGACATCCACCCCCATTTTTCTAGCGATTGCTATGTCCGATTTGGCCTTTTTGCGTTCTCCGAGGCGTAAAAACGCCCCGCCGCGATTGTAATGTGCTTCAGCATAATCGGGTTTGAGTTCTATTGCTTTAGTATAGTCTTCGATAGCAAGATCTATCTCGCCCTTTTCAGCACGAGCTATACCTCGATTGTTATACGCAACTGCATTGTGAGGTTTGAATTCAATTGCTTTGTTATAGTCTTCAATAGCTTTATCAGTGTCCCCTTTATCTTTGTAAATCGCGCCGCGGTTATTATAGGCATCGGCATAATTAGGTTGAAATTCTATCGCTTTGTCATAACTTTCCAGCGCGGAATCAATTTCTTCCTTCATATTGTGGATATTACCAAGATTGTTATAGGCACCAGCATAATTAGGTCTTAGTTCTATTGCCTTTCTAAAGTCTGTAAAGGCTTTGTCAAGTTCACCTTTTGCGCCGTAGGCACATCCTCGATGGTTGTAGGCATCGGCATAATCTGGGTTGCATTCTATCGCTTTATTGTAGTCTTTAATGGCGCGATCAACCATGCCTTTGTTGAAATAAGCTACCCCGCGGTTGCTATAAGCCATAGCGTGATACGGGTCACATTCTATCGCCTTGTTGAAGTCTTTGATCGCTCTGTTAATTTCGCCGTTGCTTAAATAGACTGCCCCACGGTTGCTATAAGCCATAGTATGATACGGGTCACATTCTATCGCCTTGTTGAAGTCTTTGATCGCTCTGTTAATTTCGCCGTTGCTTAAATAGACTGCCCCACGAATGTTATATGCCATAGCACAATTTGGGTCTAGATTTATTGCAGTGTCATAGTCTGCGAAAGCTTTGTCAAACTCGCCTTTCCTGCGGTAAGCATTTCCGCGATTGTAGTAGGCAAAGGTACTATCTGGGTCAAGTTTTATTGTCTTGTTATAATCTTTTATGGCACTGTCAATCTCGCCTTTGTTCTCGTATATTAAACCGCGATTGTTATAGGCGATAGCATAATCAGGTTTGAATTCTATCGCCTTGTTGTAGTTTTCCAGGGCAAGATCAATTTCACCTTTAGCACTATGTACTTTGCCACAGTTGTAATAGGCTTCGGCATACTTTGGTTGAAGTTCTATTGCTTTATTACAGTCTTTGAAGGCTTTGTCAAACTCGCCTATTTCGATGTAAACGCCTCCGCGATTGTAATAGGCTTCGGCATACTTTGGTTGAAGTTCTATTGCTTTATTACAGTCTTTGAAGGCTTTATCAAACTCGCCTATTTTGATATAAACCCCTCCACGATTGTTGTAATAGATGGCATTGATTGGATCCAACATTATTGCCTTACTATAATCTTGGATTGCTTTGTTCACCTCACCTTTACTGAAGTAAGCAAGCCCACGATTATTATAGGCGAGGGCATAGTCAGATTTTAGTTCTATTGCTTTATTATGGTTTTCAATAGCATGGTCTACCTCACCTTTGCTGGAGTAAGCAAGCCCGCGATTATTATAGGCGAGGGCATAGTCAGATTTTAGTTTTATTGCTTTATTATAGTCTTCAATAGCATGGTCAATGTCACTCCTACTGAAGTAAGCAGCCCCGCGATTACTATAAGCACTAGCATAATTAGGATTGAGTTCTATTGCTTTGCTATAGTTTTCAATAGCACGGTTAACCTCACCTTTGCTGAAGTAGGCAGTCCCGCGATTGTTATGTGCAAATGCATAATCTTGATCTAAGTTTATCGCTGTTGTCCAATCTTCAATAGCACGATCAATCATACCGTTGCTGAGGTAGGCAAGCCCGCGATTATTATAGGCAAGGGCGTAATCTGGGTCTAACCCTATTGCTTTATTACAATCCTCAATGGCTTGGTCCATCTTACCTTTGCTGAAGTAGGCAAGTCCACGGTTACTATAAGTCTGTACATAATCAGGATTGAGCTCAATTGCAGTGCTAAAGTCTTCAATGGCCGTGTCAATCTCACCTGAGGTAGCATAAGCGATACCACGATTGTTATATGCTTCAACAAGATCCGCGTTCAACTGTATCGCTTTGTTAAAGGAGGCAATCGCTTGGGTTTGATCGTTTCTTTGACTGTAAGTAATGCCACGATGGTTATAGACCTCGGTGTCATTATCCATGTCACCATAGATGAAACCGTAGTCATAAGAAGGATCAACAACCCCTAAATTCAGTTCTTGCATCATTTTATCTCCTTACAATGCGGGTTACTTGAGGGTAATGATAACATGCAAAACGAATAAATGTCAATCGAATCTTACAGCATAGCAGGGACGTTTAGTTTTCGGTTTTTAGGGACTGCTACTAAAAAGTTTAGCGATTTCGTCTGTTTCAAAAACAGGTAGCGGTTGTCGTGTACGGGTGGCATCTTCCAACCACAATCCATGCTCAGGCGGTAAAAATTTTCCGATGATGTCCGCGCGGATACCCGCTTTGCTAAGAGCCTGACAAATTGCGTCGCTTTTTTCAGGTGCCGATGCAATTAACATAGCTCCAGATGAAATGACACCGAGCGGATTAAGCCCGAACATATCACACAACGTCCGTGTGATGTCGCCATACAATACTGGTGTCCCTAAAAGTTTATCCGAATAGACAACTATCCCTAACTCGGCTGCGGTTGCCAACTCATATACAGCAGTTGAGACACCGCCCTCTGTGACATCGTGCATCGCGTGTACGCCGCCCGTGGCAATTGCAATTTGCGCATCCTTTAGCACAGAAATCCCCGGATCCACGAGATAGTTCTTCGCCTGCGCTAAGAATCTGGAATCGTACTTTTCACGCAACTGCGCTTCACACTCGCGCGCGATGATTGCGGTTGCTTCAATACCGATGCCTTTCGTGAGAATTAAGGCATCTCCGACACAAGCACCGGCTGAAGTGAACAAGGCATTTTTATCGGTAACCCCCATCATTTGACCTATGACAACAGGTTGTGTTACGGCGGGTGTAACTTCGGTATGTCCGCCGCACAACGCGATGTCGAATTCCGCACACGCCTGCGTGATTTGCGCCATGATGTCGCGAACCATTGCAGGCGTCGTCGCATCTTCGGGTAACAGCAGGGTCACCAATAACCATTTCGGCACGGCACCCATCGCTGCAATATCATTGCTATTGACGCAGACCACGTACCACCCAATATCTTCAGTCGCAAAGGTAATCGGATCGCTGGTTGCAACGAGGTAGTTATCCCCTAACGCAATGACCGCAGCATCTTCACCGAGTTGTGGACCGACAACCACATCAGTGCTGCTATTGGACGTGGGCAAGAGTTCCTTTAAAAAATCGTGTTTCAGTTTCCCAACGGGCAACTGTACACTTATGAGTTTCTTTTGCAATTCTGATGATCCTACGGAAAAGATGAATATATCAAGAGTTTTTGGAAGTGTTATTGTTTCTCAGCATTCCACATCTCAGCGCGAGTTATGAATATCTTGGAATCCTGTAACCATTCCGCATAACTGATGTTTTCGCCATCAGTTAGATAGTTAAACCTTTCATCAATACACGCGGCAAGTTCAGCATCTTCCACCGCGAGGGTGAAACCTCCGTACTCGACCTGACTGTCGAGGGCGGTGACAACAAATGCCGCATCAGCATAGGCGGCACCGCGGTTACCAATTTCACCTCTGGCGATCGCGTCAATCCTGCCTTCGGCAAGTGCTTCAAGCAATTCTGACTCACCGAGTTCATCTCCGAGATAGACGACCTGCGGCATGTCATCTGAAGGCGGGTGGAGATACACCCTACCGACCAAATTCGGTGAGGTATTAGCGGCGGTAATTTTGTAGGCTGTTGTTCCATCAGCAATAAGTGTGCTTTGGAGTGTCTCAATGCGCGTTCCGTTGGCAAGAACGCCATTCGCATCAATAATACCCGTGAGTTCAAGCAAGCGCGCTTCCCCGGTTGTGCCGGAAAGCACACCAACGCGGACATCACGCGTGAGAGCAGCATGGTCCGAGAGGCGTTTTGCATCGTGGGCACGGACCAAAAGTGATTGACGGAACTTGATATGTCCGGATGTAAAGACGACGATTGGAGTGCCTGTTGCGTTCCGAGTTCGAGAATTAAGTATCGTGATGCCGCCCCCGATAATATCATATTCCGGCTCGGCAGCCTTGAGCCAGATGCCCGACCATTCGGGGATAGCCCTTCGTGAAAAGGAGAAGTTCGTGCCCTCCATCGCCTCAAGTGCAGTTAAGAGATCAGCTTCATAACCCTGATGTGTGTTGAACTCATCAGAAGTTGGATTAGTGTTAGCACTATAACTTATAGGTGGGAAATAGGCATAGAAACCGAGGTTGAGAACTCGTTTCTCATTTGGACAGGTTTCGCGCATCGTTGGTTTGTCAGCAGAGATAACCTTTTGAATCTGTTGACACCCTAACAATATAGCCATCAGGAACAGTAAAACTAAAATGCTATAAAATGTCGAGTATCTGATGAAGGTCATTTGAAATCTCTCTGCTTTAACTGAGGTGATTTTCATCGCTCTATTCCTCGTATCCGTTCCAATAGTTGTTCGCTCTGGGGCGAATTTGCACATTTTTAGTATAGAACATTTTGGGCAAATTGTCAACTTTCAAAAGGAGCGGATGCAGGGTCATTCAATTGTACCTATTCACTTTATGTATATGAATATTTTTCGCCTGTAGGAGCGAGCTGTGCTCGCGATCTTTCCTAAGAACGTTCACTTATGTAAAGCGAAACCAAGATCCAAATCGAGAATTGAATGGTCCTGGGAGGGGATGGGGCTATTCAGTAGGAGCGGATGCAGGGTCATTCAATTGTACCTATTCACTTTATGTATATGAATATTTTTCGCCTGTAGGAGCGAGCTGTGCTCGCGATCTTTCCTAAGAACGTTCACTTATGTAAAGCGAAACCAAGATCCAAATCGAGAATTGAATGGCCCTGGGAGGGGATGGGGCTATTCAGTTTGGGGAGCTGAATGACATTGGGTCAGATAAAAATCTTGTAGGTACGTAAACCAGATACCGGTCCGATGATTGCCCAGATGCTGCCGATGACGTAATCGCCTAAGATTAATCCCAAGAACAGTGGGGCGACCTTCCGATGCAGCCGTAAACCGCCGTGTCGTAGAATCATTAACTTCAGAAACCACGCCACGAAGAAGGCGAACCAGAAATAGTCCATCGCAAAACTAATAGCGAGTGCGTAACCCGCCGGGTGGAAGGGCCACCACAAGAAATGCATCCGCATATACATCATCACGAACGTC
>JAPPDN010000552.1:0-280 GCA_028824575.1 Candidatus Poribacteria bacterium
AGTTCATCAAGTGTGCCTGTTCCGTAAACACGCCCCGCAAACTCTTGGACCTCCGGGAACTTGAGGATGATATTTTCAAGCGTTGCAGGGTATACATTCAGTCCGCGAATGATAAGTGCATTGTCTATCCGTCCGATAACACCACCGTCAAGGACACGGCTCTCTCTACCACATTCACACCGTCCCGATTTGAGTTTAACGTAGTCTCCCGTCCGATAGCGGATCACCGGCATACCGACGCGCCCTAAATTGGTAATCACTAATTCACCTTCGTCTGCGG
>JAPPDN010000552.1:290-8848 GCA_028824575.1 Candidatus Poribacteria bacterium
GAGCACTTCACAGATAAACTCGTCTTCGTTGAGATGGAGACCTACCTGCGGTTCGCACATCACACCCCAAGCCCCGACTTCCGTTGCACCGGCGTGGTCGTAAGCACGCGCACCCCAACGGGTCTCAATTCGTTCTTTTGTTGCGGGCAGACTCGCGCCCGGTTCACCCGCATGGATAGTAACCCGCACTGAAGACGCTTCGCTCAGATTGATACCGTCTTGTTCAGCGACTTCAGCGAGTCGGAGTGCATAAGTCGGTGTGGCGATGAGTACTGTCACATCGTTACTGAGAATGGCGCGGATCCGCTGATCCGAAGTCATACCACCGTTTGGGATTGTGAGCGCGCCGAGCTGCTGCGCGCCGTGATAGGCACTCCAGAAACCGATAAACGGACCGAATGAGAAGGCGATCATCAACCGATCCGCTGAGGTCACACCAGCACCGCGATAGATTTCTCCCCAACATTTGCCCCACCAGTCCCACGATTCTGCTGTGTCCAACCATCGCAACGGCGCACCTGTCGTACCTGAAGTGCGATGGAGGCAAGTATACTGCTCCAGTGGAAAGGTGAGGTTTGTGCCGTAGGGCGGATGCGAAACTTGATCCGCGCTGAGTTCTTCTTTTGTCGTAAAAGGCAGCTGCTGATAATCCGCCAGCGTTTTCACATCGTTTGGATCCGTAATTCCTGCTTCGGTGAGTTTTTGTCGATAGAATGCGTTTGTCTCTAACACCAGAGCAAGCATCTCGCGGAAGCGGTTTAATTGTGTTTGTATATCCATGTATTAGGTATATCGTGTGTTCTGGTATTCAGGGGCATAGAACGCTGGCAGCAAACTATCGACTCGGAGCAAACCTCGCTGTGTCAGTTGGATCTCATCTGACGCAGCATTGACGCGCAGCATACCGTCGTTTTGCAGTTTTTCGTAGGCTTCGGCATAAATATCGAGGATATCTGCATTGAACTTCGCTTGGAAGTAGGACGGACTGATTTTACCGAGTTTGAGTTGCAGTATCATCTCACGCGTCAATCGTTCAGATTCCGTCGGTTTCAGGGCGCGGTAAATTGGGAGTCTATCTTCCGCAAGGTTGCCGAGGTAGTCTCCCCATGAGGGCGCGTTCTGAAAGTGGATTCCGCTGAGATGCGAAAAAGAAGCAACGCCTGTGCCTATCATATCACTGCCCTGCCAGACTGCGTCGCGATAGACGAACTGACAGTGTTTATCTTTCTTCAGAACAGTGTACGCACTGGATTGTTCATAACCCGCTTGCGCGAATTGTTCAAAAGCGTATTGGTGCCATTCACGCTTCAACTTCCAATCTGCCACCGGCAATGCGTCGCCACCGAGGATGTCCTTGGAATAGACGGTATTGAACGGCAGTTCGAGTTGATAGACGGTAATGCTGTCCGGATCGAGTTCAATCGTCTTTCTGACGGTCTCACGCCAACTTTCCCATGTTTCGCCTATCATGCCTGAGATAAGGTCAATGTTAACCTGATCGAATGCTAATCCCTTTATCCACGGTGCGATGCGATAAACCTCTTTGGAAAGATGCGCTCTCCCGTTTTCAGCGAGGATCTCGTCGTTCAGATTCTCAACACCGAGGCTGAGTCGGGTAACACCGATTTCTTTGATGGCATCGAGTTTCTTTTCCGTCAAGGTCCCGGGTTCACACTCAAACGCTACTTCTTCAGCCGCATCCCACGGCATCACGTTTTTCACCCTATCAACGAGAGCCGTCAAGTGTTTGACGCTGATATAGGAGGGCGTACCACCGCCGAAATAGACGAAGCGTAACGGGCGATTTGCGATCGCGGGTTGTGCGCTATAAATTTCGACCTCTTTCGCGAGTGCGTTCAGATATGTATCAATCTCGGAACTGTTTTTGTCTGTGTAGACACGAAAATAGCAGAATTTACACCGTTTCCGACAGAACGGGATATGGAGGTAGAGTCCTAAGTTTGCCTCTGGGCGCGGCGGTTCGTCGAGTATACGATGCACTTCTGGCACATCGGATTCGCCCCATGTGGAATACGGTGGGTAGTTGGAAACGAAGACGCTCCCTACAGTTGTGTCCTTTGAATCTATGCCTGCTGTTGCGGGTTCCGGTTTTGTTTCAGGCATTGTTTCTACTCCTTTATCTTGCTTACATGTGCCTTGATATTTATCTCATCCTGTGGCACCGGATGTGATTTATGATGTTGATATAAGTCTGTCTCATTTCGTAGCATACTATAACATGAAATAGGACATTTGTGCATCGCTGAGAGGTTTCCACTTCATACATCGGAATCATCCAAAACAATAGAGGATCCCGTCCTCAGTGCCGATGTAGATTTTACCGTCTGAGACACTCGGAGATGCGGTGATAGACGAACCTGTCGCAAATTCCCACACCGATTCTCCGGTCGTAATATCTAATGCGATGAACACCCCGCGGGTTGTCCCGAAAAAGGCATGTGTGCCAGCAATAACAGCGGAGGACTCAACGCTGGATTTGCTGGTATAAGTCCATATCGGTTCTCCGGTCTCCCGTGAGAGGGCGTGCACCATCTTATCGCGTCCGCCAATAATAACGCTGTTCTCGGTGAGGGCGGCTGAGGCGAAGAATGGAAATTGCCGTTTTGGGTGCCGATACCGCCACGCGATCTCCCCTGTGTCTAATGCGACTCCCAATATTTCGGTGCCATACGTGCCACAATAGACCCTATTTTGTGAAATCGCAGGACTTGCAGCGACATACGCGCCGAGTTCTACCTGTTGGGTTTGTGTACCGCCGTCAATGCTGATAACACGGAGGTAACTGTCGCATCCGGTGACAATCACGAAGTTTTTGGCATCACCAGATCCGCTTTCAGGTTGTGTCCAGACACCGGGGGTACCATGGACATATCCTTCTGTCTCAAATTTCCAGACCAACGCTCCGTTTTCGCGGTTGAGGCAGTAGAGGAATCCGTCGTAGGAACCGAATAACACACGGTCGCCAGCAAAATTTGCCGATGATATAATTTCACCCTCTGTCTGAAACCGCCATTTCATTTCGTGGGTGTTGAGGTCTACTGCATGAAAGACACCATCGCCGTCACCGAAGTAGACAACACCATCTTGGATGGCAGGCGACGCTTTGATTGAACTATTCGTCTGGTACGTCCATCTCTTCTCGCCTGTTTCTGCATTGATGGCGTAGAGGATACCATCCAACGCGCCGATATAGACTGTTCCATCAACGACTGCGGCGGTGGACTCAATCATATCTCCTGCTTGAAAAGTCCAGAGCAATTGCGGATTGTTAGGAAGTTCGGAATCCGCAACACCGGTGAGTTGTGGGTTGCCACGAAAACTTGTCCAGTCACCAAGTGTTGCATTTGCAATGCTAAGCAAAAGGATAAGAATAAGAAAAGTAGCAGGCACACGCCGTTGTGCCGTAGCCATTAATCTCTTAAAAGTAGCAGGCACACGCCGTTGTGCCATAACCTTCGGTTTCTTTGGGTGTGTTGGATTACGTACAAATGCTTGTATTTCAATAAACCTGTTCATAAAGTTTCATAAAATCGCTGATATTCAAAGGACGCGGGTTGAACTGCGCTGTCCACTGTGTCGCCGCTTCCTTTGCCAATGTCGGTAGGTCTGCTGTGCCTATCGTGTATTGGACAGGGTAATCCCGGAGTCTGTTCGGTAGATTACCAACCTGTTTTAGTTTTGTGATTCTGTCCGCTAAATCTCCGTCCGGGTACAGTTCATGATAGGCATCTCCTGCGATAGCACTATTGAATCGGATGACGTGCGGTAACATTAACGCGACAGCAACACCGTGAATGACATCATATCTTGCTGTTAACGGATTGGCACAAGCGTGTGCAGCACCAAGCATTGAGTTTTCAATCGCCAGTCCAGCGAGATAGGCACCAAACAGCATCTTGCTGCGCGCTGCGGAACTTTGGGCTTCAGCGAGACATGCCTCAAAGTTCGTGTTTAGCAACTCCCATGCGTGCCGTGCGAACATACGGGACATTGGGTTATGTCGGGTTGAGACGAAGCTTTCAACGGCATGTGCGATGGCATCTATCGCCGTAATCGCTGCAATCGGTGTCGGCAAGGTCTTGGTGAGCGTCGCATCCAAAATTACGGTGCCGAACCGTGCCTTTTTATCCCCACACGCCATTTTAATGTGCGTCTCTGGTTGCGAGATGAGCGCGAACGACTGTGCCTCGCTACCGGTACCAATAGTCGTCGGGATTCCGATAGAGGGCAGCATCGGTTCTGCCGCTTTGTTGGTGCCCCAATAATCCGCCATTTTACCGCCGTTTGTGAGCAGGAAGTTCGCACCTTTCGCACAATCCATTGAACTGCCGCCGCCGAGTCCGATGATGAGGTCTATTGGTGCGTTGGTTTCTGCAACTTCAACGGCGGCTTCGACATCCTCTGTCGTCGGGTTAGACGTGACATCGGCATAAACGTAAGCGGCGATCCTTTCGCTTTGCAGTGCTGAGAGGGCTCTCGCGAGGATACCTACCTTTTCGATGCCCGGATCTGTCGTGAGAAGAATCCGACTGCCACCGAGTGAACGCGTCAACTCACCGAGCCTTTCAATCGTGTTATCACCGTAGATGATCTGTTGTTTCAGTTCACAATCGAAGGTTTCCATAAATGAATCCGATATAATATGGAGCGCTTGTAATGCGTGCCGGTAGAAGATCGTGGTGTATGAATACTATAATCGTATTGTATAAATCCTATAAAAGGATACCAGAATCTGGAGTGGAAAGTCAAGGGAAAGGCGAATTGTTTCAGTGGTGTGATTTTATGGAGGTTAAGAAGTGGTTGAGTTGTGTCGGTGTTAATCGTCTGAATAGCGGATTACATGGACTCTAACGATTTCGTGGATTAAGAAATCTTAAAGTTTGGTGGTGGATTCTGAAAATAAAAAGTTCAGCAGTGGACAGACATGACGGATGCATACGAAAACACAAAAATTCGTGAAATCTGCGCAATCTGCGTCATCCGCGATTCAGACAATTTATTAGGGGTGATCCATAAATCAGAGAAGCTTCCGAATGTGAACGGAAACCTACACTGAACGATTATGGACCACCCTCAATTAAACTATCGATTTACAAAACGCGTAGCTTACCTATAGGCAGACTTCAAGCCCCCCCAAGTTGTGCTGAGTTTGTCAGTCGGTTCGACGCTGGTCGTTGCATCGACAAAAGGGTCGTCAGGTCCAGTAGCGAGATGTGCAATCTCATCAGCACTGAGCGGTCGATGGAACAACAGAAACTCGTCCAAAAGCCCGTTGTACGCCCATGTAGGTCCCACATTGGCATCAAACGCACCTGCCTCTGAACCGATTCCGATAAACCCGAACCGTGCCTGCCCCGCACCGATAACTTCTGCCGGTGCCTCAATTTCGTCATCTAACTTCCCATCAACATAGATCCGTTTCATTGTCCCATCAAATGTTGCGGCTATATGGTGCCACTCATCATCGGCGACATCTGTTTTACCGAACCAGTCATGGCAACACGGACAACAAGTGTCGAAAGCGACGAAAGTTGTTCCGTTGTTTCCACCCACGTCATCGCCAACAGCGAAACGGAAGAATTCACTCCGATCCCATGAAACGACCATCCCTCTTACGCTTGTCTTAACCCAAGTGGCAAGGGTTATTTCCGCGAACGGGTCTGCATACATGTGCTCCCGTACCGAGATGTATTGGGCAGCATCCCCTGGGAACTGCATACAGCCTCCCACTTTGCCTGACACAATCTGCAAGTCGCTGCCGTGGAGGAAACCGTCATTCCCGTTGCCGGACACATCGGTAACATCATCCCCATCCTGAGTGTCCTCGTTGAAGCTATAATAGATAACAAGACCTTCTTCGCTAACGCTCTGCGCGTGGCATGTCACCACCACTCCAGTCAGCATTAGGCTTAACATCAAAAATCTGAAAATAAAAGAGGTTTTCATTTTCAATCTCCTTACTATGCAAGCACGTGTCGTGTGTATATATCTTCAAGAACGCTACTATTCCAGGACCGTAGTACTTACGCAAACTACGCAACTATAGGTGAGATTTCCTAACCGCGCCTTGCTACCTTCACAGAAGCTGCGGTTACAGACTACACCTACAATAGAAGCAAATTTACCTAAGTCCTAAAATTGATTGGATTCTATAGTTTATTGGTAAATTTGTCAATATTATTTTTATTCTTTTTAAGGGGAGCAGGGATGTGCAGTTTTCAAAGAGTGATTGTCAAACTGAATTACCGAAATATTTTCTTAAACTACACCAGATGCTGCCAGCGAAGATCGGGGTAAGACTCAGAAATGGAAAATCGAATGGTTCTGTGAGGGTCTAAATAGACAAGGCGCAAAGGTCATCGCTGTGCCAGCTGACAGTGCGATCATCAATCTTCACAGCACCGCGTTTCAGGTACCCGTCAATGGATTTGCCTTCGAGGACTCGGACTTCAAATGTATAGGGCGGATCAATTTTGAATGGGGCAATCTCAGCGATATTCCGGCACGCCATCGCAGCCGTCTCTTGAATCAGTTCTCGCGACCGTTGCGGTGAGAGATGCATTGCAAGTTCCTGTCCGAGTCCCTGTTTGGTCTCAACGCCATAAATGTTGGGTATAAGTTGCTTCGCTTCTGCAACGGCTTTATCGTCGCCAGAGATGAAAACCGTTGGGACATCGAAAGTGCCTGCTAACGCTGCACGGCATCCGAATTCTCCGATCATTTCCCCATTGAGTTTGTAGTATTCAATCGACAACGAAGAATACGTATGACTCAACGGCGCGTTTGGCGTGCCTGCCATCGCGTGTTGCCCTAAAAAAAAGAGTGCGTCGTAGGTGGTGTCAAGATAGTAGGGCGGCCGAATCGGTCCCCGTGCAATTAACTTCGCCTTCGGATGAAACCCAAGTACATCAATCCCGCCAGTTCCATGCCCATCCCAAACCACAATTTCTGCGTCCTCATTGACATCAAGAATGCCATCAACAGCAGCATTCACCTCCTGCGTCAATAATCGCATGGCTGTCTGTTTTTGGGGACCTTCTTCACGAGTTTGACTGAAGCGGGATACCATTGCAACCCCTTCCAGGTCAGTTAAAATATAAATCTTCATCAGCTGGGTCCTACCAGATTTGAAAACCGTTGAAAAGTTAAGACAACAGACTGCGGCTTAAATAGTTGAACGAACCAGAGTAGAGTACTCACGAATTGAGGGAACCAAGCGTTTGTTCGCACCATTTATCCGACAACACATCAAGGTATTGTGCAATACTATGACACAGTCCATGTTTCGCCATCGTTAAGGAGTGCTTCAAGATCGCCTTCACCCATGCGTTCTTTTGCGGCGCGGATCTGGTTCGTCATGGCATCTTCGTAAGAGGATCGCCGGACGCTACGGAAGATGCCAATAGGGTGTGGCATGTCAGGGGTCTCACTCATTCCTGCTAAGAAGTTTGCAAGCGTGGTATCCTCCGCGTATTGGTCATGGACGATAAGGTCGTCGGCAGCACCATTCTCGTTGTTTGCTGTGGTAACTTCAGGATGGAAGTCTTTGAGTCGGATCCCTTTCTCGTTTTCTTTCCCAAAAACGAGGGGTTGTCCGTGCTCAAGGCGGACAGTATTTTCAGTTTTAGTAGCCTTATCCGTAAATTGTTTGAAAGCATCTTTGTTGAAGATGGGGCAGTCTTGATAGATCTCGATGAAAGAGGTGCCTTTATGTTCAAAAGCGGATTTGATGGTGGACTGTAGGTGAGTGGAATCTGTGTCAAGTGAGCGCGCGACAAAGGTTGCCCCTGAAGCCAAAGCGAGGTTAATTGGGTTAAAGGGTGCCTCAAGGGATCCAAGCGGTGTCGATTTCGTTGCTTTTCCCTGTTCGGATGTCGGTGAGTATTGTCCTTTTGTGAGTCCGTAGATGCGGTTATTGAACAGCAACATATTCACATCGAAATTGCGGCGCATTAAATGGATGAAATGGTTACCACCAATCGAGAGCGCATCGCCATCTCCTGTGATAATCCAGACAGAGAGGTCAGGGTTCGCCATTTTTACACCCGAGGCGATGGTTGGTGCTCTGCCGTGAATCGTGTGGAAGCCATAAGTATTCATATAGTACGGGAACCGGCTTGAACACCCGATACCGGAGATAAAGACTACATTTTCTTTCGGTATGCCGAGGTCGGGGAAAATGCGTTGCGTTTGGGCGAGGATGGAGTAGTCGCCGCAACCTGGGCACCAGCGTACATCTTGGTCGGACTCGAAATCTTTTTTAGTGAGGGTGGGTGCCCCAACCGGAATCCGTGACCGTGAAGTTCTTTGTCTTTTCATGAGGTGTTACCGCCTTTGGCGTTTGAGGTTAAAAGTGTTCTATTTTTTTCAGTATTTCGTCTATTTTGGCATGCAACTCAAAAACGTGGAAAGGCTGCCCCTGCACCTTGTTAAGCCCGATTGCGTCGATGAGATAGGTGCTACGAATGAGTTGACGGAGTTGGCCAGTGTTGAGTTCAGGAATTAAAATCTTTTTGAATCTATTGAGAATGTCGCCT
>JAPPDN010000079.1 GCA_028824575.1 Candidatus Poribacteria bacterium
CAAACCGGTCTCGGAGGGCGACCTCTTCGCATTGTTCAACGACCTGCTGTGCGAAATGCGGTGGAATAAAGATAACACCGCCGCGTCTGCCTAAAACCACATCACCCGGTAAAACCGTCGCCTCCGCAATCCGGATAGGGGTGTTGATACCCGTCAATGTGACGTTCGCAATCCCTGTCGGATCCACACCGCGCACAAACGTGGCGAAATCAGGCAACTCGTAGATGCCGTCCAGATCTCGGATGCCACCGTCAATGACCATACCTGTCCCTGTTTTTGCGTAGATGGAGTTGCCGAGGTTATCACCGGCAAAGGTGCCGTCCTTCACTTTACCGAAGAGATCCACAACGATGACATCGTCGCGTACAAGCGTATCAATCACCCACGAGTTTTGACCGCCGACGCGTTCCTCTTTTTCACCTTGCGCAGAGATAGCATCGTTGAAATCGGGGCGGATCGGCACAAACGCACACGTCACCGCTCTACCAACGAGAATCCGGTCTGGATGAAGGTTCATCCAATCACCAGCGAATTGGAACTTATAGTTGTTGCCGTTGAGGACACCCCACGCCTGTTCAATACTGATCGCCTTCATTCGCCGAATAATATCATCGGGAACGCGGGGCCGTCCGTCAGGAAACCGCTCACCTTCCCACAGATGTGTCATCGCGAGGATGCTCTCTTTATTATTGAGTTGCACGTTGCGTCATACTCCTGTATTTGCTAAAACCTGCCTTGTTCATGTGTATTTGCGGGATTAGGTCTCGCTATTACTTGAGTCGAGTGCCTGCTGGAAATCTTCTGAGTTTTCTGCTGCGAGTGCAGCACGAAATAAGCCTTTGAGACGTTGTCCGTCATCAATCGCGTAAAGGATTGGCTTGAAACGTTGTACCGCGAGCCCGCCTAAGCGGAATGATATGACTTCAAGGATATCTTCAAGAGCACGCGTTTTTTCACCTTGTTGGATTCCTTGTTGGAGTGCTTCCGCTGTCGCTTTCTCCGCTATGTATTGAACGAGGGTTGACTCTTGCATTGTTTCCTCCGAAATAATTTTTGCTGTCTCAATACACTGCGCGACTTCCGTCCTGATAGATGGCTGTGGGTTCCCTAATCCCATACTTCCAATATGGGAAACTATGCTTACAGCCCCGCGTTTTCCCAGACCTGATCGAGGGATTCCGCAGTCGCTTTCGCCGCATCTGCGGGTTCCATCTCGGTCACCGCTTTGCTGAAAGGTTCCGGTGTCACAGGTCCGTCGTAACCGATCTCTGTCAGGATTTGCATCAATTCAGTGAGTGGAATTACGCCGGTTTCAGCGGGAAGGCATCTGATGTTATCAATCTGATCATCAGGGTCAATACCAGCAGGTGCATCGTTGATGTGGACGTAAACGACATCCGATGCAGAAAGTTTCCGCACATCGTCCACTGTGGAACGGCAAGTGTACCAGTGCCATGTATCAAAGAGGAGTCCAACATTTCCCGTACCGACAGCAGCGGCGAGTCCTAACATCGCATCCATTGAGTAGGCGAAGAGGTGTTTAGCACTCTTGCGGCTCGTTGCCGGTCCAATGAACTCAAGCCCGATTGAATGTCCGTGGTCTTTAAGAATCTCGGCGACAGAACGCAAACGTTTGACGGAAAAATCCCAATTCTCCTGATATGTCATATCGTTTGAGGCGGGTCCTACAACAGTAGTTGTTCGATAGCAGCCGAGTTCCGCAGCGAGTGCCGCACGTTCCGGCAATTGCGCTAAACCGGCATAGTGGTCGGCATCGGAACCGCGCCAGTTGACACCGAAACCCCATCCACCCATGGTAATCCCGGCTTCTGACCAGAGGTCTTTGACGTGTTGGATAGAATGTTCTTGTGCGAGTTGGTTGGCTTCGTCAATGCTTAGGTCGAGACCTTCAAATCCGGCGTTTTTCGCGAGGTCTAAGCCTTCTTTCATATTTGCCCGGATGCCGATTGCACCGGTACTCAGGTTCTTAAACATATTTCTAATTTTCCTTTTTTAATTTTCCTTGCGGATAGGGAACGTTGTCTGAATATTGACGTTTTCCGTGTTCGAGCCGCCTGCGCCGTTGTTGCAGGCTTGCGGTTCGATTTAAAAAGCATGCAAATTCTCAAATCCAGTCGCGACTTAACCGAAAACCTACTCGTAATGAAATTATGCCTTAAATAGCATAATTTTGCTTCGCAGTGAGAATGCTTTACATTTGGAGAGCAGTCAAGTCCCCGTAGTTAAGAAACCAACTTTTCGCCACGTAAAACTTTCGCAGCGACAGCCCACGGATAATCCTCGTCCTCTGCTTTTGCATCTCGATACGTCGGAATCCAGACCCAACGCTCTTCGCCAGAACGGTTCGGATGGCTGGAATGGAGCGTCAGATCGTGAAAAAAGACGGCACCGCCTGCTTCGATCTCCGCTGTGACGGCGAGGTTTTCGTCAACCGCACCCGGACGCAACCGATTCCCGAAACCGTGTCCGTCACTGGCATCGCCGTCGTGGACAATCGCGGATTTGTGGGAACCCGGAAATAGCTTGAGACATCCGTTCTCAACGGTCGCGTCGTCAAGTGCCACCCAGATCGAGACTTTGTGGGCACCGTACCAATAGGACCAATCTTGGTGCCAAGGACTTGCGAACGTCGTTGACTCACTTTTGAAGACCATCTTGTCGCTGAGAAACTCGATATCCGGCGCAAGGATGCCTTCTAAGATGTCGAGTAACCGCGCGTCACCAACTGCGGTTTGAAAAACGGGACTCCGCGCAGCTAAACCCACATAAACGCCGTGCCCAGCGACTGCCCCAGTCTCTGCTTTAACGGCTTCCAGAATGTCAATACATTCTGATTTAAGCCGTTGCGCTTCTTCTCGCGTAAATAGGTTAGATGCGATAGCAAAACCGGTTTGCGTGAAATCACTGCGCAGCGTTGTTATATCAAAGGTCATTTTTTTAAGCCTCTATGGATGGTCAATATGAACTTCGCGCCTTGTTTCAGCACTTGCGAGCAGCCCTTCCATCATCTGCTGAACAACAAGCCCATGACGGAGCGGTGCCTTACACGTTACGTCATCTAAGATACATTCGATAAAGTGACCAGCGATAGCATCCCACGTCGCCGCATACTTACTCTTCGGAGGCTTCGCGTCTATGTCCTCAAATTCACCTTTTTTATCGGTTCGATAAAGTCGTAGGGGCTTCAGCGTCGCCCCCGCCTCTGTACCGAAGAGCTCAATCTGAAATTCGTCGGGTTGGTGTGATGCCCAGAAACTTTCCACCTGCAACCCGACGCCGCCTTCAAAAGTAATAAAGCCACCCGCGTAATCATCGGAATCATATTTCTCGTAGATCTCTTTAGGTGCTTTCGTCCCCCTCCAGTAGCCGAGTCCTCGAGGTCCGAACTTCGCGCCAGCAGCACCGAGTACCGCAATTGGCTTTGGTAATCCAAGAATCCACCACGCCGAGTCAAGCACATGGACACCCATATCGCGAAATGCGCCGCCGCCTTTCTGGATGAAACCGAGGTTCCATGCGGGAATACCGCTCCTACGCACGCTCCGTGCCCGGGCGTAATAGAGTTCTCCGAAATAATCATCGCGTGCAAGATTGCCGAGGTATTGGCAGTCATTCCCAAAACGCGTAGAGAGCGACATCATATTGACGACACCCGCCGCTTCCGCTTCCGTGACCAATTTTTCCGCCGCCGCCTCAGAATCCGCGAGCGGTTTCGTTACCATGACGTGCTTACCGTTCCGTACCGCTTCCAACGCGATCGGAACATGCCACTGATTCGGCGTGCCGACGAAGACTGCGTCAATATCAGGGGCTTTGCACATCTCTTTGTAATCTGTGTAGAATTTGACTTTGCCGGGTAAGTCCTTAGCGAAGGCTTTCATCCGGTCCTCAAGTAAATCGCAGAGCGCGACAACATTGCCACGTGGGTTTCTGGCGAGTGCCGCGCCGTTGGGTTTACCGATACCCATACCGACGACGCAGATGCGAACCTGTTTTTTTGCTGATGCCATAATAGTTGTCAGTTATCAGTTGTCAGTTATCAGTTACGTCGTTGACCCAAAACGATTAAAACGCGAACATTCCGTGACAAGCATCAACCAACTTTCTCCTTTTCAATTATTTTGGTTTACCTTGGTGATCTAAGGCAGGATTAACTTCGTTTCTGACCGGCTTAACCGTCCGAAGGTACGCCCAAATCGCTTTCAAATCTTCATCGCTCATTTGCGCGTAGTGTTTCGTCGGCATTGGCGGGAAGATCTTCCGGTTGCTTTCCACACCTTGATGATGCCCAGTCCGCATCGCTCCGATGAACATCTCCTCTGTCCATTCACCCAATCCAGTCTCTTTGTCGGGGGTCAAGTTTGAGGCGAAACTGGTTCCAAACGCACCTGAGAAGGCTGATAGCTGCGGCGCAGTTACAATAAAAATGCCTTCTCGGATCATACGGAAATTATAACGTGGAGAAGGTTGCCCAGCCGGGTGCCCAGCGAGGTACATAGCCATGTCATAGTCAGCACCCACACGCGGCGTATGACAATATCCGCACGCAGCAACCGCTTCTACGAGATATTTGCCACGTTGGACCCTATCACCCTGGCTTTCAACAGAACGGATGCTCAACGCAATAATGGCACCGACAAACAGCATCACGACACAAAAGATTATAAGATTACGATGCATTCAATATCTCTCCTTTAGTTTCAAATCTCGGACAAAATTTAGCACATTTTGTAAATAGATGCAATAGAAATAATAGAAAAAGGCGCGGTTTCAAACCGCGCCTATATTTATGTTTTAAGCACCTCTAATGACTATCCTAAAAACGATAGGATAACTTCGTGTAGTAAAGCCCGCCGTTGAAACCGAAAGGTGCCGACCTTCTCGAATACGTGAACACACCCGGTGAGTCAACAATGACGTTGCCAACACTATCCTTTAAAGCACCAGCGCGTGACTGACCGATCTCGTTCAAGTCAGGCACCTGATCGAACAGATTGTTCGCACCGATAGTCAACGAAAGCCCTTCGTTCAACTGATAATTGCTCTGGATGTCGGTGAGCCATTTTCCGCCGTAGGTTTGGCGTGCCGGATCGTCCCCACTTCCTTCTTGAACAGTGTAGCTGCCGAAATAGCGCAAAGCACCACCGATAGTGAGGTCGCCAACAATGTAATCCGCGCTGAGGTTAATCCGCGTGTTCGGCTGCCACTCCTCAATCATAGAACGTTCCTGAGAAGGGAAAAGGGTGTCTTCACGTCCGACGAGAATTTCTGGGGCATCCACATCACCAATAACCTCAGTGTCCGCCCACGTCAATGCAACCTTCAAATTAAGCAAGGATTCGTTATCAAAAGCATGCAAGTAGCCTGCCGCGACATCAACGCCTTGCGTGCGTGTTTGTGCAACATTTGTGAACACCTGTGCGCTGCTTGCCCCTGCTGCGGCTAATTCTGTTAGGTCATCAGCACTGAAACTACCGCTCAGCACAATGCGATCATCAATTTGAATCAGAAATCCATCAATGCTAAGCCACATTTTATCGAGCGGTTTCAACACGAAACCACCGGAAACGTTGAATGCGGTCTCCTCTTTGAGTTCAGGAATACCGAGTGCCCGTGCGGCATCGCTGTCATTGCGAAAAGTCCCGACTTCAAGTGCTATCAGTTCATCAGTGTTGCCATCCTTATCAATATCGTCGGCATCCACCTTGAATTGTGTGCTAATATTGTTGAAGTAGAGTTGTTGCAGTGAAGGTGCCCGGAAGCCTGTGCTACCCGCAGCACGCACCGCAACCTGTTTCGTCAAATCGTAGCGAGCCGTTGCTTTTCCTGTGACGGTCGCACCGAAGTCGCTATACTGTTCACCACGCACCGCTGCGCCGACGAGGAGTCCTGTTCCAGGTTGTCCACTCAGGTAAGATTCAAAGTCCGCGTATCCGGCAATATTGGTTCGGCTTTCGTCCACTTCGTTGTCAGGTCGGAAACCCGGAAAAACTTGGATACCACTCGCGGCACCGTCTACGCCGAGTCCTGCATTAATCCATGAAAGCGGTTCGCCTGCATGGATACCGTAACCTTCTCTGCGGAATTCGATACCGCCTGCAAGGTTGATGAGTGAAGACTGATAGTCCAGCGGATAAGTGACATCTAAGTTGAACGCCGTTTGCGAGAGTTCAAAGCCGCCAGCATCTGCGGAGGTTGGGCTGCTGGGACCATAAGAGGCGTTCAGGGAGTTGGAAATAAGGAAGTCAAATGTGTTCAACCCGTGATTGATGCTGACATCAACATTCAGGTCAGTCGCCTCGTGTGTCCATGCCATACCTAAAGCGAGAGAGGTATCCCCAATGTCGGTGTTAATTTCTGGCAGGAACCCGTCTGGGTAAATTTCGGTGACGGTTCGCGAGGCTTGATTTGCTCTGCGATAGAAACCCGCACTATTGTTTTGACGTGAGGAGTGTCCACCAAAAGAGTAGAGTTCTAAACCCTCAGCGAGGGGAAGTCCGAAATTATAGAACCCAACTTTTTGTGTCGAGTCAGCATCTCCGATGCGGAAGTTCTGACGTTCAAAGGTATATTCGCGCGAGTCGAACCAGACCGGTTTCTCACTTACCGTTCCATCATCATTTTCGATTTCAAGCGTAGCATCGGGCAGTCTGCCTTGACCCACATCCACCCAATCATATTGGCGTTCGCCTGTAAGTCCAGCGCGATTCGTGCGATATCTGTCGCGCCACTCGGCGGTGAGATTTAGGAAACCGGATCCGCCGACTTTCATACCGTAGTTCGCGTTACCGTTCCATGTATCGCCATCGCCTTCGTAGGTTTGTCCCCAATAGATGTCAGCATTGCCTGTATCGACATCGTCTTTGAGCACGATATTGATAACACCGGCAATAGCATCGGAGCCGTATTGCGCTGCCGCACCATCGCGTAGGACTTCAATCCGCTCAATCGCCGCTGACGGAATCGCATTGAAGTCTGTTCCGGCAGTGCCGCGACCCACCGATGTATTAACGTGGAGTAATGCGCTCTTGTGGCGACGTTTGCCGTTAACAAGCACAAGCGTTTGGTCGGGGCCTAAGCCACGCAGCGTTGCCGGACGTAGCGCATCTGTACCGTCACTAATCGTTGAACTTGAGAAATTGAAGGAAGGAACTAACATCTGAAGCACCCGACCGGTTTCGGATTGACCGGTAAGGCTCAGCTGCTCTCTGTTGACAACCTCTATCGGCACGGGTGCCTGCAGTGCGCTTCTGCCTATACTACGGGTACCCACCACTACAACCGCATCCACGGTTTGGATCGGAGCAAGCACCACCGTCACTTCGGTCTGCCCAGCAGTCGTATTAAGTCGCTTACTTGAAAATCCGATGGCTAATACGGTCAGCGACTGCGCACCTGTCACGTCGCTAAATATAGCACTTCCAGATACATCTGTTGTCTGTTCTTGGCTCCCAATCTGTACTTTTGCTTCTGGGATAGCGTTCCCATTTTGATCTTGAACGATTACCGTGAGTGCTTCAGCACTTACAGCCATTGGCATCACTAATGCAATTCCGAATAAAATGGTTACAACGCCCCAGAAATACCGCTTATCGTCTGATATTGACATTATAATTTGTTCTCCCATGTAAAAAAAATAGAATAAGAAAATCATAACCATTTGTAACACCAATGGTTGTTTTTATTTATAGTTGTTTCTACTTACCAATATGCTTTAATTATGCATCACTTTTCTTCTAAAATGCAAATTAAAGTCGGAGAATAACATAGGGCATCACTTTTTTTAACAACAAACTCCGTTTTTATGCTAAAATAGATGGAAGTTGCCATAATTTATGACGCTGACAGGCCGAATTTTTGTATAGGTTCCAATTTTCGTATCCTTGTGTGCATTAAAAAAACCATCTTTGGCAGGATTTTCACCCGTTACTGGGGCGAGGAACGGGTAAAAAACGAAACGAAATCCAATCGTTAGAAAGAACGCTTGGCTTGATGATGAACTACCCATTGACGCTCGCGCAGATTTTAGAACACGCACACCGTATACATGGGGATAAGCAGGTTACCACGCTGCTGCCTGATGGGACGCTGCATTGTTACAACTATACTACGTTATACGAGCGCGTGAAGCGATTGGCAAACGCTATCACCCAATTCGGGATTCAGTGCGGAGACAGAGTCGCAACGTATGCTTCCAATACCTATCAACACTTAGAACTTTACTACGCGATTCCGTGCATCGGTGCCGTGCTCCACCCGCTCAATATCCGTCTCTCGACTGAACAATTAGCACAAATTGTATACGAGGCAGAAGATAAACTCATCTTTGTTGATAGCGAGTTTAGGGAGCAATTTAGTGCACTCCAGAATAAGACTGCCTGTAAACAAGCTATCTACTTTGACCCGACATCTATGGATGACGATGTACCTTATGAGCGAGTACTCTCCGAAGCCACACCTATATCCTCATGGGATATCCAAGACGAGAACTGGGCGATGGGACTCTGCTATACCAGTGGCACACAAGGAGAACCGAGAGGCGTTCTCTATACACACCGCTCTATGTTTCTCCACACACTGGCAGCGAACCAAGCCGATGTCTTCGGATTGACAGAGGCAGATGTCGTCTTGCCGATCGTTCCAATGTTCCATGCGATGGCGTGGGGACTGCCTTACGCAAGCATGTTCGCTGGCGCAGATATGGTGCTACCGGGTGCCAAACCACCATGTATAGCCAAACTTATTGCCGAGACAGGTGTCACGGTCGCTGCAGGCGTACCGACGGTCTGGACAAA
>JAPPDN010000318.1 GCA_028824575.1 Candidatus Poribacteria bacterium
TGTTACCGCTCGGTTGTGGTAAATGGATGGCTGCTATCAGTTGTTGCGTGTCCTTTGGTCCCAATGGGTACACCCATTCGTTACGGATATTGGCACCGCTAAACACCAGCAACCCGATGTGTGTGTCGTCAGGAACTTTAGACAGCACTTCCTGTAATGCCGCCTTCGCCGCTTCCATCTTCGATTTCGTCCGGTCACCACTAAACTTATCCTGCATTGAACCGGAGGCATCGAGAATCACAACAATGTTATCTTTATGAATGTCGTCGTCAGCACTGCAAATCTGGAGACCAAAGACAAACAAACTCAGTAACAGAATCAATCGCGTGCCGAATCCGGCTGCCATAATACATTTCATAAAAAACCTATCCCGGAAGTAGTTATCAGTTTTCAGCGGTTTTTGTAACTGATAACTGATAACCGATAACTGATAACTATCAAAAATCAAAATCGGAGACCGCAACCGCTTCCGCTGAAACTTTAATCAGCGCAAATTCAACGCGCCGATTTTCTGCCGCTTCAGTTGGACTGGTCGGTTTGGCAATGACAGGCTCCTTAATTCCGACACCTACTGGCACTATCTGGTCTGGATCGATGCGTGCGTTTTTCCGACGTGCATAGTTGATAATCGACTGTTTAACCGCCTGTCCGCGCTGCTCGGAGAGTTTCAGCGCAGCCCGCATCACTTGATACGGACTTTCAACGCTGCTACCATCATCAAACTTCTTCTGCTGAATTAGCCGAATCAGGTTTGCAGTGTTTTCCAAGCTAAAAGACTTACCCTCCATAAAATACTTGTAGTTGCCTCGCGTGCCCGTTCGTTTCAGAATACCTGTTTGGAGTCCTGTCTTAACTAATACGCTCAGGGTTCGAGAGGGATCGCTATGTCCTTTTATCGCTATGGCAGCATTCCCGTATTTTGAAGCTAATTCAACAACCCTGTCAAATTCTTCTCGGTACTTCGTATCGCTAAACGTATCTTGGTTCGCATCAAATTGAATCGTAAACGAGATAAGTGTCTTTTCGTCGAGCACTGCATCTTCGTTAAACGACTCAATTTCCGCGCGCACTGTCTCCTTTTTGAAACGGGTCTGTTTCAATTGCGTCGGAGCCGTTACAGTCGTCGTGAGCAAATTCTTAAAGGTCGGGGAGTTAAAGTTTAAATCAGAGGGAATCAATGCATATCTCTGCCTTGCAAACCCCCAGTTCACTGCCATATCCAATCCCGCTTTATTGAAGCCTTCAAAACCGCTAATAGTATTGCTCGGATCGTTAAAAAAAGCGATATTGCCCGGCTGCCCAACGAACGTGCAATCCGCGATTAAGCCGTGAGCATCTTCTTCAAGTGTCGGTAACACTTCTTTGCCGTAAATGTTTTGCATCATCGTTAGCAGCTGCGTATATTTTTCCGATCCGCTCATTTCATACGATTTTTTCAGTGCTACTACCTCTTCAGCGCCCTTCAGGTAACCCGCGAAGAAGCGTTCAACAAATGGTTTGTAAGCGTCGTAGAAATCCTTGCGACAGGCGTAGACATCAGCGATAGAACGAGAAAGTGTGGCAGTGCTGACAACAACGCGCGCGCCTTTGACAGTCCCTTCGGCTCCGGTACCAGTGTTCTCAGGACCGCCTGTTAATCCAATCATATCAGGCGTTATCACAAAGCATCCTGCGATAGTTGCGTCGTTTCGGAAGCGTTCCGCGGGTCCATTCGCACCTGTTAATTCGTCAACCCAAACAATTTCCACATTTGATTTGGAAAGCCGAGCGGTCTTCAGCATATCATAGAGCATCCCAACATGCGGTCCACCCTTTTGGATAGCAACCTTCTTGCCCCGAAGATCAGAGATTTTTCGGATGTTAGAACGTCCAACGAAATGATCGCCTGCCGACCAGGTCAGCTGCCCAAAAACGACTGGTTTTGTACGGGCATCCTTTCCGACAGCTTCGCTCGCTTGCGCTATCATTCTAAAGGTGCCACGCAAAAAAGGCGATTTGCCTGAGAGATAGTCGCGGACCTGCTGCTGAAAATTATCACCCGGCACCAATTTGAGATTCATGCCGAGTTCCGCCATAATCGTACCCGGACGCGTTGTCTGTCCACCATTGGCGTGAAAAAGTGCTGCTTCACCACCCCATGTGATATACGGCACTACCAGTGGTGTTATCGCCGTCACTTTTTGAACGGTAACAGGACCAACCGCATCTGAAAACCGTTCTTGCGCGTTCGCATGCAAGGCAAGAAAAATGAGCAGCGTTATCAGACAAAACAGCGTACATTTTGAAAATCGCTTGCAAGTCAACCTAAAATTCCTTTTCATGATTTTCCTCTCGTTCCTTTTCAGTTATCAATAAAACTGTTAAATTTACCGTGTTAAGGCGTATGCGACGATATTCATTCCCTGTTCAAATGCCCATTTTCGTTGCTCCTCGCCACCAGGACTGCACGGCCTACCTTCCCACGCACAATTCAGGTCACTCGGGCAAAAGTAGACCATCACACGGTCATTTTCCATGATCGCTTCGTCGTGATCGGAGATACCCGGAATGCGCTTATCGCCGCCGAGGTATTCATCGTGTGGATAGAGTGTGTGATAAATCGGATGACTCATTTCCAAGCGTTCCAACTTCTTTTCCGGGAAAACCTTGCGTAGCATCTCATAGATATGCGGACGCAAACCACCGCGACCACCGTTAAGACGTATGTCACAATCTTCGACATGCAGAAAACCGCCGCGTTCAAAATAGTCTCTCAGTTTACGAACTTGTTCGGTGGAAAGCCGAATCCCGCGATGGCCTGTCATGTAGAGGAACGGATAGGCAAATAACCCTTCATCATCAATATCGACGTATTGCGGGTTCTCGCGAAAGTCAACATCAATTGTCGTATTTTTAGCAAGCTCCTCGGTGAATTTGTGATCCGATGGCCAGCGATAATAGTTGACAATATTTGTGTACCAATCCCCACCGGGATACTTGAGTCGGACAAAGGTGAACTTCTCACCTGTCGGATTCATCTCAGGGTAATGGTGTTCAATCACCCCGTATCGCGTGCCGTAATGAATATCGCGTGTCGCATCATACGGGATATATTCTCGGAACCCGCCTCCAAACTGAGCCTGGGCAGGCTGAATTAACCCACCTGCAGCGATCGCGGAGGCAGCAAGCCCAACGGATCCCTTGAAGAAAGAGCGTCTTGAGAGTAAAGTTGGCTTCGGTTCCATACCGGATATAGGTTTCTTTTCGATAGTATCGGGGGGGCTGCTGTTGTTTAACACGGCTTTTTCTCCTCCTATTCCGATCTGTTTTTTCGTAGTTAGACGTGTTGATCTTATCTTACTAAAGGCGTAGTCTCATCGCCTCAATTTTTTGTGAAAATTCTAAACATCTCTTACATTATAACCTAAGGCTTAGAAAAAATCAAGATCGCATCTGCAATTGCGCGTCCCTGTTGTTGTGGCATCGGACGAATTCGGCGATTCCCGCGAGCTGTCTTCATGTTTCGATCTGCTCGCGCCTTTTCTGAGATCGGTCTGCCACGCGAAACCCGTTGGGGTCGATCTCCTGATCGGGGTGGTTTGTCACGTGAAGTTAATTTCAATCTATCCTTAGATGCGGGCTTAGTAGAATCTTTCTGCTTGACACTTACAATCTCATCTCGAATTATCAGCATTGATGAATTGCCACCGTCAAGATTAAGGGCATCCGTTGCGCCCCATTCCAAAAACAATTCCGAGAGCCGTGGTAACATAACGCCGCGTCGAACACCCGCCGCTGCTGCCGTTATTGTCACAAAAAGGAGCGTGCCATCTGCCTTTTTACCGATTGCCGTACGCGGATGCCAAAAACTGTGAAACGCTTGGTCAAACCCTTCACGCTCGTATGCTTGTGTGGGAGGTGCAACACCGTCTCGCAATAGCAACGGACCGCCACCCATAATATGCGCGAAACTTGCCCATAAATTGCTGTCCCCAACACGCTCTGGAATTACCGTCTCACGAATCTCGACAGCGTCACCCTGCTTAATACCTACCAATAAATCTCTCTGTTTTTTACCGCTTGCGGAAAGAATGTAACCGTCTGCCGGAATGCGTGAACTCCCCTGTTTATCGTGGATACTGGTTACTTTCCCATTTCGGACGACAACTTCCACGCCATTGGGTGTTGTCAATGTTACGGCATGGAACTGTGGACGGTAAATAACCAATTCGTTTCGACCACGGCTCCGATTCATACCGTCAATTGGGAACGTCTCTCCACTCGGCAAAACCAGTTCCTGCCGTAAGGCAATTCTATCAATGTACGTCTCAATTTTCCCATCAACTGTCCTAAATCCGATGACGGCTCGACCTTGTTCCGGTTCGCTCACCCATTCACCGTCAATTTTCAGCGCACCGACAGACTCTCCGCGGAGCGTCCCCACCATCTCAAAGAAACCACCATTTATCGCAGCGAATGCATTGTGCCGCCGTGCAAGCGATACCAACGATTCTGTACCGATGCCCGCACTCAACGCACGATATGGACGAATATCCGCTGCATCTGGTGATATGGCAAGAATGTTCGTTAGCACACCGTTATCTAATATCTGTTGATGCGTAATTCCGTCCATAACTGATTTCGTCACATCGCTCATCTCGGGATCGGTATAGGAGCGGAAATAGTCAGTTATTTTGCTAAACTGAATGACCCGTCCTGCCCAAATGCCGAGACAGAAAACTGCCAGCAAACTTACTGCTGTTGATATACGCGGATAGCGTTTAATGAAACGAAAACATCGCCGTCCTAAATAGGTAATATCAAACATTCCAATCGCCTCCACTGACGCAGTTATGTCCGCAAGTATTACAGGGCTACCGTCTTTTGCTTACACGAATTCCATTGTCTATCCTTTGTTGACTTTGACACCCTTTACAGACTGGTTTAACATCTCTTTTCCGAGATAATCGGGGTAACAGTTGATAGGAGACACCAAGGTTTTTTCTATAGATCTCTTGAATTTTCGCTTATTGAAGTGGATGAGGTTAGAGAACCTTCTAAACATCAACACGGAGGAATGAAAGAAACGCACCGGCGAACAGCACTACAAAAAACAGTAATAGTAACAGAATATCCGTAGCTGCAGCGGTGTAGGCACCACTAAAACTAATGCGATCTTCAAATTTCGGGATTGACTCAAAACTGACAGGCTTTTGTGAAGTGCCTTCCTTGGGCCCGAGTGCGTGTGGGCTTTCTGGATCAATCTGATCGGTTTCAATGAGAAACGTACTAAATTCATTTGCGTATCGGCGCACATGCGCTAAGAATTGTACATGCCGTGTGAAACCCGTTCCAGCAAGGGATTCGATGGCATATCGGACGCTTGACGCAGGCGATATACGCGTTATGGATCTCGCAAGTTGAATCTGGGCAATCTGAGTATTCAAGTGTTCCTCATTCAATTCTTCATTGCGTTTTGCGTCTTCTGTAAGGTATTTTGACCATAATAACGTTCCTTCTGTTGCTGGGATATCCCGTGAGGCTGTTTTAGACCAGCGGTTTTCGTATTGCTCGTCAAGATTCTGGCGCAGATTCTCTCGACGTGCATTCAATTCGTCGCTGGTCATTGTTGGTTGTAAGCCACTGGTGAGCGCGCCCAGTGTGGAAGGCAGTAAAGCTATCCAAACAACCCAAATAAGTAAGAGAATCGTGAGACTCGTTGATGAGTGGTTCACATGGGAAGAGATCAGCAGCCCCAGCGCGAGAAAGATTGACACATAAACAAAAGCGATAAGAACAATGACTCCCAATCGTCCCCATTCGCTTGGTCCCAACGGAGTACTTCCTGAACTATAAAGTAGAAAAAGGTTAATCAACGCCGCAATCAGGAAAGGGATACTGATCGTTATCAATGCTGCAAGAAATTTGCTTACCAATACGGTGCCACGTGAGATGCTGTTGGAAAGGGTCAGCCGTAATGTACCGCGTTCTTGCTCTGAGGAGATTGTGTCGAAAGTAAACAGGATCGCAATCAAACTCAACACTATGGAGATTATATCCGCCCAATCAACGTTCCTATAGTCTGGCATAATATCCCATAGGTTTGGGTTGGATTGCGGATATTTCATACGCCATAACCCTTTGGCTGAAAAACCGTTGAAACCTATGCTCCAGCCGGCGCGGCCCCCTTGCGCGGATTCGGGTATAAAGTCTTCACCGCTGCTCGCGCAAAAGGAGAGTGAAAAAGGTTTCTTATAGAGATTACCCGGGCCTGCTATAAGCAGATTATAGAGATTATCTGTCTGTGAGCGTATCTTGTCTAAAGATGCTGAGACCTTTTTTTGATATGCCGTCGATTCCGTTTTGTACACGTCCAGATATCCAACCGCGTTAATTAGCATCAGTATGAGGAGCAATACTGTTGTGAAGGCAAATCGCAGGCTATTCAAATGGTCATAAAGCTCACGTTTTATAATGTGCCAAATCATTTTGGGGTTCTCGGTTTGCCTCGCAGTGAGAGTTATCAGTTTTCAGAGCGGTTTTTCTGCGAAAAATCTTTCAGTTTTCAGTAAAGAGTCGTTCGGAACTATCTCAACCCTCTTGCCACTGATAACCGATAACTGATTACTGAAAACTATTTCACACTTCTTGCCGGACAAAAATTAGAACCGTCATCATGAAGAGTATGACATTAATGAGTAACAGGCAGGCAATATCCCCGGTAGCGTGTTTTATGTCAGTCGCTACATCTGCCCTGTGATAGGAAAATTGAGGTAAATCACTCCAATCCACCGCTCCTTGGTCACTGGCGAACCAATGCCGCGAAGAGAAAGCCGCCTTATCGTGGAAATAATTGATAACCGTTTGCCGGTACCGCTGGACTGATATGATAAAATTCTCAATGCTATGAAAACCTGTACCTGCCCACGCTTCGGTTGCAAGATCGTACATCGTCACTGGTGAGAGCCTCATCAGGCTTTTTGCGAAATTTGCTTTGTGAACGTAGACCTGGTCCAAAGCCTTTTGACGAACCCGTCCAGTTTTGTCTGCTGTGTCAATACGTAGTGGTTCTAAGAATTGAAAGAAAGCTTTCACATGAGTCAGCTGCGGTTCTGATGCCTCGTTCATGCTTGTCCAATTGCGGAATTCTGCCCTAAAATACCTGAGTGTTGCTGAGTTAGAGTTATAACCCGTGCCTGAACTCCCTGAACCTTTCACATTGAAGTTTGTATTTTCTCCCTCAACTTCATCGTTCTTCAAGAAATTTGTCCGTTCTCTTTCAAATCCCTCCCATATCTGCTCAATTTCACCATAGGCGGCTTCGAGTTGAGAAGGTGTCTGCCAAAGCCGATTGACCGAGAATACGATGAGGCTTGGATAGATGAGGACCAGGGTGCTCCATATCACCATTGACAGCATCAAAGCGGTCGCGGTTCGGCGGGTGAGTGCGGAAATTAACAATCCTATCAGGTAGAAAGCGGACAGATAGATAATCGAGGTTAACAGAATGCCACAAATCCGGACCCAGCTATCACCACTCAGCGAAATTGACCCCGACGCAGAAAATAAGATCAGTGCCAAGAGTAAACTCATAACTAAAGGGAGAATCAGACAAGCCATCGCACTGATGTACTTTGCCAACAGAATAACCGGACGGCTGACAGGGTTGGTCATTGTTAAGCGGAGCGTACCTCCTTCCCGTTCTCCAGCGATGGCATCATGGGCGAAAAGCAGTGCCAGTAGACTGAGAATTACCTGAAAGATTAAGACCAAATCAACACTGGAAAACAGGTTGAGGAACGGATTATCTGCGCTGTGGGAATGCGTGTCCCAAAGGGTTGGGACAAGCGTATGTCTGACGGTGATAGAGTTGCCAAGCCGTCGATCCAAACCTGCATTGAAAATACTCAGTGGATTCGGAGGCCGGTCCACAAATAGTGTTCCATCTAGCTCACAATAGACCTTCGCGTTTGACACCTTCTCACGGTGTTGTTGGACCGCCGTATTGTAACTTATCAGACGACGTTCATAATCGGCAATCAATACAACAGTATTCGCAACAACCAGCAACAGCGTGACAACTATTGCAACGAGGAACCGAAATGTCATAAGATTGGCGAGCAATTCTCGCCGAAGGAGTATCAGGAGCATTGCCTTATCGCTCACATTTTAGTTTTTCAAAACTTTCAGGTCACGAGTCGTTATAGTTGGAAATCCGTTTCTCCCATTCATCACACGTCGCGTGGGTTCGCCGTACGGAGGCACCGATATAATTCGTTGGATCTCGCAGTGCCTCACGCTGTGGTTCCGTTAGTTTGTCGAGGAACGGACGGAACGTTTCATCTTCCCACAGTAGCGTTGTCAGACTTTTTCCTGTCTGATGTACCTGTCCGATTAATTTCCGGGTGTGATCGTACGCATCGGGAAATCCGTAATACGCCATTAACAGATAGATCGGTTCCGCGATTGTATCCTCCGCGCTGAGTGCGAGGTTGCGCCGCATGTTGTTTGCCTTCACATCCATCTCGCCTAATGCGCGTCGAAGTCGATAAATCGAATAATCAAACGCTGTAAACAGTTCTGTCAGGAAACGACTGGATGCCGAATTCGTCAGGTCGCGTTGATGTTCTAAAATACTATCCATAAAGACGGTCTGCATACGCGGCACGAACGCCTTCCATAAACTTTTGATGTTCTCGTACGCCTCTGGGTTCACCTTGTGCGGCATTGTTGATGCACCTACCAACTGCGGGTTATATTTCCTACCTCCCTCGGCACTTTCAGTCCGATAAAGATGACGCATACC
>JAPPDN010000670.1 GCA_028824575.1 Candidatus Poribacteria bacterium
ATTTCGGTAAGCTGCCGGAGATGATCTCGTTCTTTCAACTGACTCGCGAGAAAATAGATGCTTCTTTTCTCTTTGCAGAACTGCAATAAGAGTTCAGTTTTCCCAACCCTTCTTCTACCGTATAATACGAAAAACTCTGCTATTTCTGACTGAAACATTCGTTCTAAAGCTGATAGTTCTTGGTGTCGATTGATGAACATAGGTTTCCCCTTAAACGACTTCAAAGTATTATACGCTAAAGTATTATACGCTAAAGTATAATTAAAATCCAATGAATTAATGGCAGCAAAATACTGCTATGAACATATCGACGCTGCAGATATGATGTATACTATTGGTAGAGTCAAACGAACACAAGAAGTTTCACAAAAATGCCTACTATTTTGGGATTGTCTTGAAATATTGCGTGATTTCCCTTGCACATATTTCGTTTTAAATGATATATTATAGTAAACAGTCTTGAAGATAGTTGGACGGACGTTGATATAGGTACTGCCAACGGGTGAGCACTCGGATATCGCCCTTACACAGGAAATGGAGGAAGATTCCATAATGTCACAGACACAGTTATTACGTTTAGACGCTTCAATATGGGTTCGCATCGGTTGCATTGGGCTTATAGGTATTCTGTTAGGACTGACAATTGCAGCGCAACCCGCCGATGCCGAGAAACTTCGGTTCGACCGAGATATTCTGCCGATCTTGTCAGATAAATGTTTCGCGTGCCACGGTCCCGATTCGGCGGTCCGGCAAGCCAATCTACGACTGGACACCAAGGACGGGGCGTTCTCTGCACCGAGCGGTTACCCTATCATTGTTCCGGGTGAACCGGAAAACAGCGAACTTGTCCTCCGTATAACACACGAGAATATTGACGAGCGAATGCCGCCGCAGATTTCCAATCGGCAGCCGACACAGGAACAGATTGATACGCTCATCCAGTGGATTGCTGAGGGTGCCGAATGGGAAGAACACTGGGTCTACAATTTACCCAAGCGGCTTGAACCACCTGCCGTCGAAAACGCAGCGTGGATCCGCAACCCTATTGACGCGTTTATACTCGGTAAATTAGAGGCTGAAGATCTTATGCCATCGGCGGAAGCAGACAAACGAACACTTATCCGGCGTTTGAACTTTGATCTGACTGGACTGCTGCCCGCGCCTGCTGAAGTAGAACATTTCTTAAAAGATGATACCCCGGATGCCTATGAATCACTCGTCAACAGGCTTTTGTCTAAACCTCAGTACGGTGAGCAGTTGGCAATGTATTGGCTTGATCTGGTGCGCTATGCAGATACGAGCGGTTACCATGCTGACGAAAACGTGAGTATCTGGCCCTATCGAGACTATGTCATAAAAGCGTTTAATGACAATATGCCGTTTGATCAGTTCACGATCGAAAACCTCGCAGGCGATCTCCTGCCGAACGCTACGCCTGCACAAAAGGTTGCCGCCGGTTATAACCGGCTGAATCAGACGACTTCAGAGGGGGGCGCACAGGCGAAGGAATACCTCGCAATCTATGCCGCAGACCGCGTACGGACGACTGCATCCGTCTGGTTAGGCGCGACCCTCGGCTGCGCACAGTGTCACGACCATAAGTTTGACCCCTTCACAGCAAAAGATTTTTACAGTTTCGCAGCGTTTTTCGCTGATGTTAAAGGACCCGGCGTATACGGCGGCGGCAGCAAATGGGAACCCGTTGTGATGTTACCCACACCTGTACAGGAGTCCGGACTGCGGGACATTGACGACGAATTAACGAAATTGGAACAGATATTCAAGGCATCATCGCCGGGATTGGAAGCAGAGCAGACGAAGTGGGAGAACGAGATTCGTTCGCTTCTCGAGTCAACGGAACCTACTGATTTCGCTTGGGTGGACGACGCACAAGCAAACGGTGGTAGGAATCAAGGGACGTGGACGTTTGTCGGCAAAAGTGAAGCACCTGTTTTCAGTAAATTGTTATCACGTCGCCAGACAACAACAGATGAAAAAACCATCCAGCACGCTTTCCAAGGTGCTAATCGGAAGTTTACGCTTGCTGAAGGTGATCAACTGTTTGCCTATATCTGGATTGACCCTGAAGCACCTCCAAAAACGGTCATGCTCCAATGGAACGACGGAAATTGGGACCACCGCGCCTTTTGGGGTGAGGATAAAATTGACTTCGGTGGGATTGGCAATGACACGCCCGCTCACAAACCGATGGGGCCCCTACCAGAAACAGGCAAATGGATTAGACTTGAAGTAGACCCCGTGGATGTTGGATTAAAACCCGGAAGCGTGTTAAACGGGATGGCTTTCGCACAGTTTGGGGGTACTGCCTATTGGGATGTCGCCGGTATTGTGACAACGCGTGGATCCGCAGTGAAACACACACATACGCCACAGGTTATTGCAGCAATTCAGGTAGATACTTCCGTCAGAACGACAAGCCAACGCGAACAGATTGCAGCGGAGCATCGCCGTATCACACCGGCACTTGACGGTATCCGCAATCAGATGGCAGATTTGCGAAAGCAGAAAGCCGAGATTGAAAAGCAGATTCCCTATTCGCTCACCACTGAATCCACACTACCCCGCACAACGCGCGTGCTACCAAGGGGCAACTGGATGGACGATTCCGGTGAGATCGTTGAACCGATGATACCGACGTTCCTTGGCGATCTCGGTATCAAAAATCGTCGTCCGACCCGATTGGAACTCGCACGATGGGTCGTTTCAAGGGATAACCCGTTGACGGCGCGTGCCTTTGTGAATCGTTTGTGGGCACTCTACTTTGGTACCGGACTGTCCCGTGTCTTGGATGACCTTGGCGCACAGGGTGAATCGCCTGTACATCCTGAACTCCTCGATTGGCTCGCCGTGGAATTTATGGAGAGCGGTTGGAACGTCAAACATATCGTGAAGCTTATCGTCACTTCAAACACCTATCGCCAGTCCTCGAAAGCGACGGAGGTGTTACGCGAAAAGGATGCTTACAATCGCTTAGTCGCACGTCAATCAAGTTGGCGGCTCAATGCTGAGACTGTCCGCGATAATGCTTTGCTATTGGGCGGACTCCTTGTTCCCAAAATTGGCGGTCCGAGTGTCCGACCCTATCAACCAAAGGGTTACTATTCAAACTTGAACTTCCCAAAGCGTACCTACGTGCATGACAAGGGAGAAAGCCAGTATCGCCGTGGTCTCTATACACACTGGCAGCGCACCTTCTTGCATCCAAGTATGATGGCGTTTGATGCTCCGAGTCGTCAGGAGTGTACAGCAGAACGTGCAACCTCCAATACACCGATGCAGGCACTCACCTTACTCAACGATCCAACTTACGTTGAAGCAGCACGCGTCTTTGCGACGCGAATTATTCAAGAGGGTGGTGAATCGGTTGCTGAGCGTATCAACTGGGCGTACCAGTCGGCACTGTCCCGGATGCCGCAGCCGAAAGAGTTAGAGATTATAACAAATCTCTATGAGAAGCACCAAGCCGAGTATATTGCCAATCTTGACGCTGCGGGTGCATTGGGCGCAGTAGGTGAGACACCTGCAACAGAAGCTGTTGAACCTGTCGAACTTGCTGCTTGGACTTCCGTCGGACGGGTGATACTGAACTTGCATGAGACGATCACTCGGTACTAATCGTCGCTCGTTTAGATCCAGTAGGCGCGGTTTTCAACCGCGCTGCCATTACGTATTGACAGGAAACATTCACAAATGGAACGGACGACACGAATTGAACTCGCAAATCAGGACGATCTGGTTGCAGTCAGATTAGGGATTATGAACCCGGAATATGTTCGACGATTGACCGTCGAAAACCTAAGCTCCATTAAGTTGTAGGAAAAAATCATGCAAACAAACATATTCACCCTACCAGTCAGTCTTGAGCAGGTTGCTGCCTTGATTAAACGAATGCATCCAAAAGACCGACAACAGCTGCTGGCAATGGTGCCGGAGTTGGCCACTGATGCAATCAAACAAAAAGAGTTGATTGACGAGGCGAATCAAACTGTTGAGCAACTCAAAGAGGACCTTTTGGCAGAACTCGGAGGAGAGCCGTTATCCTCGGATGAACCTTTCTTAGGTGGGTTCACCCTTGGGCAATACCTTGAGTTACCTGAGGCGGAGCGAGCGAAACTTTGGGACGAATGGAGTGAAGTTGCCCTTGAAGACATAGAAGAAGTAGAGGTGCATCCAAATGCGCTGCCTGCTCGATAATAAATCAGCGTGAGGTGTTTTTTTTTATAAAGCGAAGTCCAAGATATTGAATATGAACTATTCAATTTTTCTATTGCGATAATCAGACGAACAGGAGGTTTTGGATATGGCTATAGATATTCATGAAGAAACCAATCTTCGTCTTACGAGGCGAACATTTCTGGGGAAAACGGTGCGGAGTGTCGGATCCCTCGCACTCGCATCCTTACTGACTCCATCAATTATCAATGCTGCGCCGGAGATTGAGAAGTGGCACGGAATTGTTACCGAACCACATGTGCCACCCAAGGCAAAAACTATTATCCATCTCTGCATGGCAGGCGGTCCCTCGCATCTGGAGACTTTGGATTACAAACCGAAACTCGCAGAACTGCACGGGCAACCGATGCCGAAGTCTTTCACCGAAGGACAACCAATTGCACAACTCCAAGGACAGGCGAACTCGCTCAAATGCCTCGGGCCCACACATGAATTCAAAAAGTGGGGTGAATCCGGTCAAGAGATGAGTACGGCGTTCCCACACATCGGAAGCCTCGCCGACGATATTTGCATCGTCCGCTCTCTGAAAACCGAGCAGATCAATCACGACCCGGCACACACGTTCATGAACACCGGTACCGCAATCGCTGGTAGACCGAGCATGGGATCGTGGCTGCTCTACGGGCTTGGGAGTGAAAACGAAAACCTGCCGGGCTATGTTGTCCTCACCTCTTCTGGTGGTGGGCAGGACCAACCGATTGCGACACGGCAGTGGCATAGCGGGTTCCTCCCCGGTCAGTTTCAAGGTGTCCAGTTCCATTCAACCGGCGATCCCGTTCACTATGTCACCAACCCCGGCGGCGTGAACACAGAACAGCAGCGCGATGTGGTAGATACCGTGCAATCGTTGAACAGTATACTTGACGAGACCGTGGACGACCCAGCAATCTCGACGCGCATTAGTCAGTATGAGATGGCGTTCCGAATGCAAACGAGTGTCCCAGAGTTAACCGACATCTCCAAAGAACCGCAGCATGTCCTTGATATGTACGGCGCGAAACCCGGGGACGGTTCCTATGCCTCAAACTGCCTACTCGCACGACGATTAGCAGAACGCGGCGTGCGCTTTATCCAACTCTACCATCGCGGTTGGGATCATCACGGCGGTATTGAGAACGCTATCAAAACAACCTCTGGCTATGTGGATAAGGCAACAGCGGCACTCGTCAACGACCTGAAACAGCGCGGCATGTTAGACGAAACTTTAGTCATCTGGGGTGGCGAATTCGGTCGGACACCGATGGCTCAAGGCACCGGACGCGACCATCATATCCAAGGATTCTCAATGTGGATGGCAGGGGGTGGCATCAAAGGCGGTATCAGTTACGGGAACACCGATGAGTTAGGATACAGTGCCGTTGAAAATATCGTGCATGTCCACGATTTCCACGCCACGATGCTACACCTCTTCGGGATTAACCACGAAAAACTGGTCTACCGCTTCCAAGGCCGAGACTTCCGTCTCACCGATGTCCACGGACACGTCGTCCGCGACATTCTGGCTTAAGGGTAGTAGGCACGTTCCGCGTGCCGTTCACTAAGTATCGGATTCGCCATGTGCCATCAAACTTAAAAATAGCAGGACTTACGCAATGCACAATGAATTGCGCTACTACGAACCTGTCTATTTTTGAGAAATACACGTCCTTCCAAGGGATATCTGCTTGTAGTAAGGTGATTTATCGCCTGTCTGCGTAAGTCCTAAGTAGTATATACACTTCAAGGATTTCAGAAAGACTAATATGAAAAAAGCGAACAAGATTTTAGTTTATATCTTGTTCTTGTTGATTCTGACGGTATCTGCCTTCAGTCATGAGCTTCCGATGGTGGAGCCTGAAGCAGTTGGGCTTTCTACCGAAAGGCTTTCAAGAATTGATAAAATCATGGAAAAGCACATCGCGCAGCAGAAAATCGCTGGCGGTGTTATAGTGATTGCGAGGTACGGAAAGATCGCGTATCTCGGGGCTCACGGTATGATGGATGTTGAGGCAGAAAAGCCGATGATGTCCGACACCATTTTCCGTATTGCGTCAATGACCAAGCAGATTACGAGTGTCGCTGTGATGATGCTCTATGAAGAGGGGCATTTTCGGTTACATGAGCCGGTCTCAAATTTCATTCCGGCTTTCAAGGAGATGCTTGTGCTGCCGCCGGAAGATGCCGAAGATTCGGCGACCCCTGTACCGGCAACACGGCAGATTACCATCTGGAATCTGCTCACCCACACGTCTGGTCTAACGTATCACTGGAATGAGCGACTCGGTCCGAAATACAACGATGTGGGCATCACTCACGGGCTTCTGCAGGATGAAAGCACCCTTGCGGAGAAAATGAAAGTGTTAGCCACGATCCCGTTGTTGCATCAACCGGGTGATCGCGTTGAGTACGGTCTCTCAATAGATGTACTCGGTTATCTCGTTGAGGTCGTATCAGGGGTGCCGCTTGATCAGTTTTTCGCTGAGCGTATCTTCAAACCGCTCGGTATGACAGATACACACTTTTTTATCCCGGAAGCGAAACGTGAACGGATCGCAACGGTGTACGAGCGAACCGGAGACGGTCCAATAATGCGAAAATCCCAAGAACCGACAGTAGATGGTTTGGTGATCTACTCAACCGACTATCCGTACAATGGGCCGCGAACCTATTTTTCTGGCGGTGCTGGGTTAGTCTCTACTGCCTCTGATTATGCCCGTTTTGCACAAATGATGCTCAACGGCGGAAAATTCGACGGTGTCCGATTGTTGAGCCGAAAAACCGTTGAATTCATGACTATGGATCAACTCACCAGGATGGATGTCAATTACGGATTTGGTCTCGGTTTTAGTATTGTTCGCGACGAGTCAGACCTTTGGGATATTGGGTCAGTCGGGACGTATAGCGGCGGTGGTTTCTTCTTTACCAGTTTCTTCATTGACCCTCAGGAACAGATGATTGGTATCTTCATGGGCCAATTGCATCCCACCGGCGGTTTGGATCTCGGAGGGAGGATTCGCACCCTCTGCTACCAAGCAATCACCGATTAAAATTGAACCTCCGACAGAACTTACGTAAAATCTATTCGTTGCTTACGGAATTGGAAGACAGGAAGATTGGAAGTGTAGAGGGATGTTTCACCATCCTTCCGTCCTTTAGTCCGTTGAATATGCGTCCGTTCTGTTCCAATTTGACAACAAATAACATAAGAAGGAGATGAAACAGTATGCCAAGAGAACTCATTGCACCGGCACAAGAACAGGTCGCTTTCCGAGAATATGAAAGCCAGCCCTTACAAGCCAACGAAATTCGGGTCAAGAGCCAGTTTGGTGCAGCCAAACACGGTTCAGAGATGGCATCGTATAAGGGCTATGCCGGCCCACGCGGTGGCTACGATGGAGAATATAAGGTCTTTCAAGCAAACACCTCCGGAATGGTGCACTATCCTTCAGGACTTGGGAACATGTGTGTGGGCGCAGTCACTGAGATTGGCGCGGACGTTACCGAATTTGAGGTCGGAGAGCGCGTTTTTCGGCACAGTTCGTTTCGCGAGGAAAATGTTTGGGGCGCAGCCGGTGTCCGTAAACTGCCTGAGGGTGTGCCTTGGCAGGCAGCCGTCTGTTTGGACCCGACGGATTTCGCCTTAGGCGCGGTGCGCGACGGTCATATCCGCATCGGTGATGCCGTGGCAGTCTTTGGAATGGGTGGCATTGGACTGATGGCACTGCAGCTCGCTAAGTTAGCCGGTGCTTATCCTGTGATTGGTGTCGATCCGCTTGAGTTGCGCCGTAATGTTGCCCTCGAATGTGGGGCTGATATAGTTATTGACCCTTCAACAGATGATGCCGGTTTGGAGATTAAAAAAGCCACCAACAAACGCGGTGCTGACGTTTGTATCGAATATAGCGGGCATCATACGGCACTCCAAGCGGCGATCCGCGGTGTGACGTATTTAGGAACGGTTGTCGCCGGTGCATGGCCCGGTATCTACCCAGCAGGATTAGATCTCGGTGCCGAAGCGCATTTCAATCGACCCACGATTATCTTCTCACGCGCTTGTAGTGAACCGAACCCCGAATATCCGAATTGGAATGAAGGCAGACTCTTTGAAATCAGTTTGCGGCTCCTTTATGATGGCAGCCTGAAATCTGAGCCTGTTATTTATCCTGTTGTCGATTTCGACGATCTACTGGACGAGTATCCGAAGATCGCAACCGACCCAGGTGAGAACGTAAAGTTAGGCGTTCGCTTTGCATAACCTCAATTAGGACTTACGCATTCCCTCTCAAAGTCCCCCTGCCCCCCTGATAAGGGGGGATATGGGGATTTAGGGGGTTTAAAGGACGGAAATCCCATTTTTTGCGTCTACATGTCCGACACCCCTAAAGGAAAGGGAAACTATGACCATTGGAATCATGCTAACTTTAATGGGGCTTGCATCATCTCAAATTATTGGCGACACCGTAATGGAAAGCATTGAAGTAACGCCGAGAATCGAAATCGCAGAGATACCGAGCGAATTTTCTGTTTT
>JAPPDN010000433.1:0-3473 GCA_028824575.1 Candidatus Poribacteria bacterium
ATCAAAATTGAATTCAACGACGGCATCTGTTTCACCCTCCGATTTGTGGCATGCCTTCACTTCGGCGGTGCGGGGTAAGAAGGGGTGTTCGGGTGTAACGAATAGGAATACCTGATGAAGGCCATCATCATCACGGACTCTCAGTCGAATCGGTACGCTCGCTGATCCTGAGGGATATTCAGTAGGTGAAATGAGTTCAATGGTGGGTGGTGATTCATGTTCAAGTGGGACATTAGCGTTGAAGTAGGGATGCACAGACAAAAACTCCGCAGCGCATGCAGATAACTGAGCAGATGACCGATCTGCCCGTCCATACGATAGGATGTACGCGTTATTGCGGAAGTCATGTTGCAACCCGAAAACGTGTCCGAGTTCATGTGCTGCAGCAAACCAGTTCCATTCTCCATAAACTACTGCCCACCCACTACTTTTAGAGCCAGCTCCGCGTCCATGGGCAGTTCTCCCACTAATGTCCATAACAACAAGTATAATGTTTTTAGAGTTATCAAACGCTCGTCCAATCTCACCTTCCGTCCCCCCTTTATTGCTGTAATGACTGTCGTTGTGGTCCCCATCGACGCGATGCACTATCGGAGTGCCTTGGGCATCAGTTTCAATCTTGAATGTTTTGCGACCATGCCCATGTATCTCCATCTGATCTGCGAAAAAAGTCTGAACTTCAACAATCCCAGTTTTCATCGCGTCAACAACTTCTTGGCGATATGGACGGTCATTGGGTAGGAAGTAAAACATCCGCACAGTGCGCGGTTCACCAGCATTCAGCGTTTGAGCTTCTACTGCCTGTTCGTGAATCAGGCATTGTAAACTCAGAATAACTAACAAGGTCAACAGAGCGGATACGACACATTTATGATTTCTGACCAGTGATTTCATCATCGACTCCTTTTGTTTTGTTAATTTTACCACTTGTGCTAATTAACTCGTTGTTTTTTAGGACTTACGCATTTTTCCATGAGAACTTACTATTGCATCAAGATTGAGTTTATGGGTAAATTAGGTTCGTAGTAGGGCGATTCATCGCACTACTACGAACCAGCCCTCAAGTTCAAATTTGAAAGACTACTACGTATTACGTTCTGCAGGCACCGCTTTCCAGTAAGGAGTGGGGACCCCGGTTTCAGAAACTGTCTGCGAAGGGACGGCGTAAGTCTTGAATTTATAGTAAAATTTGAAAATAAATGGACACTTTAAGAAGATAACCCCCCCTATAAGAAACACCCCAGCAAAAACACCCCCCTTATCAGGGGGGAATAATATCGGAATCGCTTCGATTTGATGTGTTTCATTAATTATGGGCTTTACTATAATATAAAATTATTTTGAAAATTATCTATATATTGTCTTAATATGTAAAATTATGCAACAATATCCCACATAGAGTCAAAATATTTTTCTCAGGACTTACACAATTTTGACGATATGAGGCTCGGTTAGTGGGTAAACTCTCAAAAATGCAGGTCGCATTTGGGCGAGTACGCCGCAAAGTAGACAGGATAGTAGCGTTCTGAAATTCAACATTTTAAATACGCCTCCTAAAAAATTTGCTGTAAAAATAAAGATATTTCGATGCTTATAGTAACGTTTTCAACAGTTTATCACGGCGCACACGGGTATCAGCCAACTCTTGCGTTCTTGTTTCAAGAGCAGTTGGCAACTTCCTTCCCGCTTTCACTGAGGCGGAAGTTGTGCCTCCTTTTTCTTTACGGTTTATTTCGTTGGCGTAATGCAAAAACCGTGCCAACTATGTCAATCTGTTGATTTGTTCTTGTGTGCTCTATGGGTTCACGGACGATAAAGCCTTGTAAAATCAGGGTTTATAGCATCGTCCTGATTCTAAACAGAATGCGGTCCTGTTTCGCGAAGCCGTGTAAAGACGCAAAAATTTTTGTGGTGCTTGCAAAAGTTTTTAGATTTACAAAAAATTTTGGTTTTGCCAAAGTTAGGACCTAAATGCTCAGCGCATCGCCAACGAAATCAGCACGCAGCAAACGACTGCAAAGTATAGAGCCTACTGTCAACGAACCAGAAAAATCGGGGTATTTGGACGTTGTCTTCTCAGACGCGTACCCAATTGCCAGATGGCGGAGACGGGAGGTAGCGGGAACTACCTCGGTAATCCGTCTCCAACGTCCATTCGCAATCATACCTGATTTTCCGAAAAAAATCACGTAAAAGTTGCGACGCAGCTTAAAATATCAAAGACATCAAATGAGATATATGATATAATTAAACCTGCACTGGCAATCCTGGTTGGCAGTGCCGCGGTTCGGGAGTCTTGCACACTCGCCGAACCACCCATATTGGATTTTTACGGATGCCAAAAGGTAATATAGCAAAAAAGAAAATAAATTACAATATTTTTTTATTTTACCTCAATTTTTATCTGAATTTAAGTCGCCATCCAACAAGTTTTGAAGGATAGCCAATATCTTTCGCGCACTTCCTCCAATGCGACTTTGTTTGCCGAGGTTTCCCGTGCCTATCGGAAACTGCAAAATAGGAAACTAATACCATTATTGAGACGACACCGTCTCGGTAAGAATATGTGCAAGAAATGTGCCAATGTCAATAATCCGCTGTAAAACACCGCAGACATTAGGTGAATCAAGGATGGTATCAAGAAGTATACCTTCACGGATTAGGAAATAATTTTAGCGTTTACCAAAAATTTTGAGGAATGGATAAAAAATTTTAAGAGTTTATAGGCGGGTGGATAATAGGTGGATCGGGTCTGAGTTTTCAAAATTTAAATAAAAAATGGAAACTAAATAGCCCTACCCTGTCTCCAACATTCCGTTGCAAATTCCATGATTATATGCTATTCTATTGAACATGGAAACGGAAACGCGGATACCCTCAGCGATGCACGCCCCTGGCGCGATACTCCTGATCTCCTGCTACGAACTTGGACACCGACCCGCAGGACTTACGCGTCCACGCCGCGCACTTGAGGCAGCAGGATTTGCACCTGACGTAATTGACATTGCTGTCGAATCGTTGGACGTTGAAAAGGTTGGTCGCGCACAGTTTATCGGTATATCTGTTCCGATGCACACTGCGCTGCGACTCGGTGTTCATCTCCTACACCGCATTCGACAAATCAATCCGGATGTTTCTATATGTATGTACGGACTTTATGCGACGCTCAACGCCGACTATCTGCTATCACACGGTGTCGATTTTTGCCTTCCGTCTTCAGTAACCCCCCAACCCCCCTTATCAGGGGGGCAAGTTAGGGATACATCATCAGGGGGGCAAGTTAGGGATACATCATCAGGGGGGCAAGTTAGGAATACATCATCAGAGGGGCAGGCTACGGACACTTCAACGCAACTCGTTGAGTTGGTGCAATCTGTTGTGGTGGGAGAACAGATTGAAACGCAGAAGACTGGTTTTCGTACTGCGAAACTGCCACCGCTGGAGGTGTATGCCCGGTTTGAGGACAATGGTGA
>JAPPDN010000433.1:3483-8718 GCA_028824575.1 Candidatus Poribacteria bacterium
ACCGTCGGGTATACAGAGACGACACACGGATGCAAACATCTCTGCACACACTGTCCTATACCGCCAGTTTATAACGGCAAATTTTCCGTTATCCAACGCGACACTGTACTTGCTGAAATACAGGAACAGGTAGGGCAAGGCGCGACGCATATTACGTTCGGAGATCCCGATTTTCTCAACGGACCGACGCACGGGCTGCGTATCCTCCGTGCGATGCATGAAGCGTATCCAAATCTTACCTTCGATTTCACGACGAAAGTTGAGCATATTCTGAAGCATAGAAAGCATTTCCCGGAATTCGCACAACTCGGATGCAGGTTTGTTATCTCTGCCGTCGAATCACTGAGTGAGACAGTATTAACGATTTTGGAGAAGCACCACACGCGTGCTGATGTCGAAACTGCAATTGACATCGTTCAGGGTACCGGTATCACACTCCGTCCGACGTGGGTGCCGTTTACACCGTGGACAACCTTAGATGATTATCTTGAGATCTTCCAGTTTGTTGATACGCATCGCCTTGTGTATCACGTGGATCCCGTGCAGTATGCCGTTCGGTTGTTAATTCCGCCGGGTTCATATCTACGCAACCGTCCTGAGACGAAAGCACTTTCACTCACGCTCGATGAAGCCGCTTTTAGTTATACATGGACACACCCGGACGCGCGGATGGATGAACTTCATAAAACGGTCAGTACTCTGGTTGAAAGCGATGCGCGCGCTGGTGTGGATACATTGGAGACGTTTTATCGGATATGGGCACACGCCGCTGATATGCCTGGTAGTAGGCACACACCGTTGGGTTCCCGTAGCAAAGGGGGACATCGCCCCGCACCACGGATTACTGAGGCGTGGTTCTGCTGAGCGGAACCCACCGAAGGGCAGTTTGCTCCAATCCAATTTTTTTAACGATTGCGTTTTGCTCCGATTCGTCGGACAGCCCAACCAGGTTTCAGAGAAAAATTTCATAGTACTATGAAAAAACGTTGAGTGAAAATTCCTCCTAAACATAGTTGTAGTCTGAGTTTACGACACTTCTTGGAATTTATATTTTTCGGGTTTTACTATGAAAACACGAATTATTCCGTTGTCAAAAACTGGTTTTAGAGATAAAATAACAGTCCATGAATATTTTAGGTGATATAAACTATCTGTTTTCACTTTAGGATTTTGGCTATAAAGGAGAAATATGTCGGAACAAATTCAGCAGTTACTCAATCTGGAAACACCTCCTGTTGCCGTAACATTTCACGATACGCAACCCAATAGCATCTCCCGTGTAGAGAAAACGGAAGCCTCTGGTTGCACCTATTGGCGACGTGCAGCGGAGGGCAAAACTTTTTATACCGAAGCATCCGACCACTACAACTGTCCAATCGGGTGTTATACCCACAATGTTGAACTGCCAGAGACGCAGATGGAGGAACTCGAAAAGACGCTCGGATTGATGGGAGAACTCGGTTACATCGCTATGGAAGAGGTTCCCGGCATACCGCGGCAGGAAAACCCTTTTACAAGTGCTGTCTATTCCCCTTTAACAGATACCACTGACACACCTGATGTCGTGATCATCTCCGGCACGCCGAGACAGATGATGCTTTTGACAGAAGCTGCGACCGCTGCTGGTATCGGTACTGAGAACGGCGTTATGGGGCGACCGACGTGTGCGGTTGTTCCGGCTGTCATACAAGGTGGACGGAGTGTGAGCAGCTTGGGGTGTATCGGCAACCGCGTGTATACTGCGCTCTCCGATGATGACTTTTATTTTGCTTTCCCCGGCGAACACATTGACGCGCTCGTTGAAAAGTTAGAGACGATTGTGAATGCGAATCGTGCCTTGGAAGAATATCACCAACAACGCCAAGCAGGGATTTAAGCGTCATGCAAAAGGTTGCTGTTATTACGGGTGCAGCGAGTGGTATCGGGAGAGGATTAGCGGAACGGTTCGCAGCGGAAGGTATGAGGGTCGTTCTCGCTGATGTTGAAGAGGGCGCATTAGCCGAACTTGAGACAGACTTAAAGGCTGACGGTGCGACCATTCTGGCAGTGAAAACAGATGTCTCAAATGCTGACGAGGTTGAGAATCTTGCAGAACAGACGGTGGATGTTTTCGGTGCAGTGCATATTCTCTGCAACAATGCCGGTGTTGTCTGTAGTCGTCCGATCTGGGAGCATACCCTTGCCGATTGGGAGTGGGTGTTGGGTGTTAACCTGTGGGGCGTGATTCACGGCATCCGAGCATTCGTGCCGCGTATGCTCGCACAGGGCGACGCGTGTCATATTGTGAATACTGCATCCATTTTGGGTTTAGTGGGCGGTAGTGGTGAAGGTATCTATAAGGTGAGCAAACACGGGGTCGTCGTCCTTTCTGAAACCCTTGCTGATGAGCTGGCGCAAAAGGAAGCGAATATTCAGGTGCATGTCTTGTGTCCAGGATGGGTTCGCACGGGGATTCTGGAATCCTCTCGAAACCGCCCGGACACATTGCAAAATCCAGAGGCAGAAACACCGCCACGTCAGAAAATTATTGGCGGTTCACGGAACGTTCGCGCTGAGATGGAGGCGGGGATGTCGCCTGCCGAGGTTGCGGAGCATGTCTATAACGCTATTCAGACGGGGACCTTCTATATTCACACACACCCTGAGCACAAGGCGTGGATTAGCGAACGTATGGAGCGGATTCTTGCGTAACCAGTGTAAATTGAATATAAAAATGTAGTAGACAGTTAGGTTAGGAGTTTGAATAAAGTTTCGGAGTACGCGTGTAAAATTGGAGAAACAATAGACTATAACGACAGTGAGGTTAAAATAACCAAATGAAACGCAGATTGGAAGTAGAATTAGATTTTATCACAGATTTATCGCCGTTGGAACTCGCGGCGAAAGTTGCCCCGCTCGTTCGCGAGGCTATTGACGCAGTGAAACAGTCCTTAGATGCTGAATTGGAGTTTGATATTTTCCTGATATTGGATGGACAAGAGGTCCGTTTTGTGATGGAGTCAGTGTGAGTTATACAATGGTGTTATATCTCTATTCTCTTGTTGCGGGGAATAGTTTATCGTGTATAATTTAATTACATAGAGATGTTATGTTTTTAAGGAGGGTATGTATTATGAAAATCGGTTTTGTGATGTTGCTGATAGCAAGTTTATCCTTTTCCACATCGGTCTTCGCACAGCAGACAACTGGGAATTCCATAATAACAGAAGACATTCCGTTGACGCATCCACATATTGATGGTGATGGTTCCCTAACGTTAAACCTATCTAAGGATTTAGGGCTAACCGCTGACGAAGTTGTTGAAGTCGTCAATGCTCTATCTGTATCTGTGGGAGAGACTGGGACACTTGAAGTTGCTACTAAGGGTGGTACAATTGAGCTGCTGAAACCTGCAAATTCCGCCATTCATCCCAAGGCTCTTGTTCTTCGCGAGATCAAAACTGAATTCGTAGCAGAAGTAGTAGGCGCGGATGGTAAAGATGAAGAGTTTATATTTCGATTGACACCCAAATCTTTTCCAGACGAATCAATTATCTTGATTAAAAAAGTTGTCCTAATTAAGCTTTACAATACGACCAAAAGTCGAATCAATCTGCAGGATTGGCAAATTCGATTCACCTCTGGTGTGAACCCCGATGCAACGACTGAAAGGGTTATTGACAGAATGAGCAATGTGGATGAAAAGACTTGGACGCATAGCAAGCAGCGCGATCCACAAAATATATTCTCTGTAAAGAGTCTCATAATGTCTCGTCAGATTGATTTTGAGCTTTTTATCGATCCAATGAAGACGCGAGATGAGCAGTTATCAGCTATTTCAGATGGTACTCTGCAGACAGGTTGGAATATCAACATGAAACCTGTTAAGCCTGAGCCGGTTGGGAATGGATTGCCCCAATGGATTGAGATTTACAACGGCAAGGTTGGAGCAACAACAATCCGGTTTGAGGTGCGTGAAACTGATGAACCTGTAATTCCACCTGAAGGGGCGAAAGTCATTGAACCTACTTCACCAACCGATGAACGCTAAAAGAATTAAGCAAGACTCGTTTTGTAATTTCTATAGGGATGGTGTCTGTGTACCGTTCCTTTTTAGTTCGGATTGAAACGTCCTTGTCATTGTAGCTTCTTTTTTAGAAAACTAAGTGCTTCGTCAAGTATTAATAAAAAGAAGCCTCCATAAATTGTTATTGCCAATTCAGTCCAGGAAACATTTCCAACTATGAAAGAACCCGCAATAACAAGTAGCATCATAAAGTAGATGACAATTTTCCGAAAGATTTGCATGATGATTTCCCCAGGTTAGGTCAAGTCAAGCACACTCCGTGCGACTTCGCCGTTTGCTAATGCCTCAAATGCGTCGTTAATCCCTTCCAATGGGTAGGTACGCGTAACGAGTTCGTCCAATTTAAGCTGCCCACCTTTATAGAGTGAAACCAACCGTGGGAAATCCACATGTGGACGCGCGGTCCCGTACATCGAACCGATAACCATTTTCTCTGGCATCAACATCCGTGCATCAAATTCGACAGGTGTGTTCTCCGGTGCGTGTCCAACGAAGACCGTCACACCTCTGCTCCGCGTACAGAGAATCGCTTGCCGGAACGTCTCACCGATCAACCCGATCGCTTCAAATGCGTAGTGGACACCGCGTCCGTCGGTAATCGCCTTAATCCGTTCTACAGGATCGACTTCGGAGGCATTAACGGTATGCGTGGCACCGAACTGTTTACCGAGTTCGAGTTTGTTGTCGAGCACATCAACGGCGATAACGGGTTCACCACCGGCGAGGGCGGCACCTTGGATACAATTGAGTCCAACCCCACCGCATCCAAAGACGGCGACTGAGCTGCCCGGTGAAACTTGGGCAGTATTGATAGCGGCACCAACACCTGTCATGACACCACATCCGATGAGTGCTGCCTGTGCCAACGGCATGTCTTTATCAATCGGTACGACGGCATCTTGAGGCACGAGTGTCTCGGTACCGAAGGTCCCTAATCCCGCCATCTGGTCGATTTCACGTCCGCCCGTTTTTGTGGTAGGTCTACCGGAGCCGTCAGCGGGAAGCGCGCATAGGTTCGGATACCCCTTCTGGCACATTTCACAGAATCCGCAGTTCCGTTTCCATGAGAGGATAACGTGGTCACCGACTTGGACTTGGGTTACGTCGCTCCCGATTTCTTCTATGATGCCAGCCCCTTCATGTCCCAGAATAACGGGTAACCTGACGAA
>JAPPDN010000449.1 GCA_028824575.1 Candidatus Poribacteria bacterium
AATGGACCTGACGGGCATAAGAGATAAGCAGTGCATTATCGGTATTGCTGAAATACTCTGCGACTTCGGGTTTGTCAATAAAGAGTTCGCCTTCATCTTTGACCCCATTGTTGTTAATGTCGTGGAAATCACCGAGTACGCCGTTATTATTGATGTCAATGAAGGTGGTGCGTGGTATATCGTCAACGCCGAGCCGGATCCAACTGAGACCGAGGCTGCCGATGTCCTCAATCTGATAGACGTAATTGAGGAAATTGTAGGCAACCAAGCCTCTACTCAGCCAACTGCCATCTCCCGTGCTAAAGGTATCGGAATACATCGCTGAGAAACTATGTTTCTTGACTTTTGTCAACCCAGCAGGGTTCCAGTAAGTAGCAGTAGCATCATCAGCGATAGCGACGAATGCGCTGCCCATTCCGAGAGCCCGCGCCCCTACGCCGTGGCTGAGAAATTCAGCGGCGTGTGCGCCTTCATCAGCAGCGATGCAAGTTGTAATAGGTATGAGACTTGCTATTAGAACAGTAAAGCAAAAGGATCGAATTTTTATCATAGGTAGAACCATACAGCGTTGGGTTTCGATTGTTTTGTGAAGGTGTCAAACATATATCTTCAATTTTTTTTTGCCAGATTTCCATAGAGTGTCGCTCAACCCAACCTACGGACCACATTTAAGTTTTCATTATCGAATTTAGGTTAGTTAGAAAGTTTTAAACGTCATGCTCAGAGGTAAAGAAAAGATATACTGAAGCGATCCTTAACCGGGGGCAAAGTCGTAGATAGGTTCACGGATAATGACACTCAAGACGCTCCAGAACGCGCCCACGCAGTATTCACCAAGAATGACCCCGAAGAAGAAGAAAACCATTGTTCGATAAGTGCTCGGTCCGCCAAATCGGAGTGCCAGCCACTTGAGGAAGCTGCTGATAATGAGACAACTCCAAAAGTAGCCGACACCGAACGTCATAGAGATCGGATAGCCTGCCGGATGGAGGGGCCACCAAATAAAGCGCATTCGCATGAGCATCAGGAAGAAGGTGAAGCCCATACCGCCAGCCATGAAACTCATTGCAGAAATATCTGGGTCGCGCGGAAAAGCGAACAGACCGGCAAGCCATCCGAACTGGCCGATATGCCCGACTGAGGGTCCAATGCCGCCGCCTGCACCCGTAACTGCACCACCGAGACGATAGAGTTCACTGAGCGTCGCCCAGAACGAGGCGAGAGAACCGAGTATAACAGCAATAACCATCGCCAGAACTAACCGTTTCGTATTCATATTTGCGCGTTCCGCCATCTTGAAGGCTTCGAGTTGATGCGGCATGATGTGTTCCCGGTAGCCACGCCCGCTAAAGAACCAGAAATATGGAAAAACCGTCAGGTTATTCGGACCGATGCGTCGCGTTCCGAGGATATTGACCAAGAACTGTTGTGCGTTACACATCCCCGCCATTTCATGTGCGGGTGGACCGATTTCTGCGCGGACGCGTGTAATGGCTATGGAGATAGCATAGAAGAACGCGAAGAAGGGTAGAATAATAGGGAGCGTCATCCCTGCCTTCAGGCAAAACCAGATGATAAAGAGACTGGCGACGATAATCAGTAGCAGTGCTGTCCGGTAGCGGATGGGCTCCTGTGAGTCATCAATACCGCCAGGCATGCCGAAAACGGTGCGTACCACATTTGCAATGTGCCTGCGGGTTACGAGAAGTGCGATAACAAAAATCGCCATCCAGCCACCAATCGACTGCTCGCTCCCATAGGGGAAGGGTGCGGGAATTCCGACTGCGCTGCCGAAAACGCGCTGTGCCTTCTCAAAGAGATAGAAGAACCACAGCGAAAAAGAGAGATCCAAGGGTAAGAGGAACCCTAAACCGATCACAAACGGATAAAGCGGGACAGGGATATTGCCGACGGCGTTCCAGGGTTTTTCCGTGAAAAATGTCCCCCAATTACGGGCGTTATGCCGGACACTGAAGTCTGGGAGCACGGGGAAGAAGTGTGCCAAGCCGTGCCAAACATTCAGTAGAGCGGCTGCGATGAACCCGTACCATAGGATACGATTTCGGAAAAGTTTTGCGGCACCTCCGCCCTCTGTAATCGCCATCGGCAGTTGGATGATCGGGTATGCTAATTTCTCGTGTTCGGTCCACTGCTTCCGAATAAGTACATTCAGGCAGATCATGATAGTGCCGAGTGCAAGAATAAACGATGTCCACCACAACGTCGGCTTTATCCACGCGCCCCCAATTTTAGCGTTGTAAAAGGGAGTATTGCCTTCATAAAACCCGCGGATAATCTCCTTATCTGCGACGACAAGGTGTTGTGGTATATAACTGTGGAACATGTCCGCCCAATCGTTCTCAATTGTTGCGAACCAGAATGCGTGGGGGAGTGCTGGGATTGTCAAGGCTAATGTATCGTGCCCCGCCAAGCCTGATGCGATAGAGAGCATGGCGTAAATAGTAATCATCTCGCCCTGTGTCAACGCAGCGCGTGGCACAGCCCGCTTCAGGAAAAGATTTATCAAGATTAGGAAAAAGATATTGAGAACGACATTCCAGAAGAGGGAGATGGTCGTTGGATGTCCAGAGTGCCAGACACATTCAACTTCAATGACCCAAAAGACATTTAAAGGGATTAAGAAGATAGCAATGAGTATGGCACGCCATGTGACACCGGACTCACGGTGGCGGTCTTTCCCGTCCATGTTTTGCACAGTTTATTTTCGCTTTCTTTTTAGCAGTCGGCTATCAGCGGTCAGTAATCGGTGGGTTTCTGGTTATTGAATACGCTCCTTATAGAAATAGCCCATTTATAGCCCAGAGTCGTACCGAAGGCCGCAAGGTTGCATAGCTACCGTCCCGAGTGCCGACAGCCATTCGTTAGAAATGTGTTGGCGGTTCGCTCTCCTTTAATTCCCACAAAATGTGCCCGAATTCATAGGCTCCTACTGCGTTACCCCTGATGAGTTCACCGTCAATCCCCCAAGCAAGTTTGTAGGCAGCGAGGACTTGTGTTAGTGAGTTTTCTACGTTTCCGTGACAGAGCAGGGCAACCGTGCCACCGCCACCACCGCCTGTAATTTTTGCGCCGTAGATACCACCTTGCTCCCCAATTTTCCGGGCGATATTGACAAGTCCATCAACTTCAGGCGAACCGAGCCCTGCGAGATCACGATAACTCGCGTTGGATTCATACATAAGGTTACCGGCTTCCCTGAGATAGTCTTGGATGCGCTCTGGGCCTTTCCCTGCATTTTTTATAGCGGTAATAAATTGTTGCGTCCGCGCGTTTTCATAAATCATGTGTTCTACCCGGCTTTTGACAGGGTATATTTTTTCTGGTTCTACCTGCGTCGCGGTATCAACAATTTCACCGTATCTTTCAAGGAATTCTTCGCCATGCATCTGTTCAGGTAACAGGGGTCCACATCGCTCGTGAAATTCCTGGACAGAAACATTGCAGAGATAGTTCTCAGCCAATGCATCCGAGATTTTTTGGGCATAGCTGCCTTCTTCAGAAGCGGTTTCTGAGGCAAAAGCGGCTTTAAGAATAGTCAATCCCATAAAAGCACCGATACGTGTATCAATGTAAGCGGTGCTCGCCGTACTCCTCTGTACTTTCGTATAGACTGCGACAAAACTGACGTTCAAGGGCGCTGAAACGAATTCGAGGATTTTGTCCGGTTGACAAAGAATCGAGAGAATTTTTGTTGAGGTGCCTGCGACAGCAGTCACCTGATCCATGATACCACAAGGTGCTCCTGCAACTCGATTCTCAACGATTTGTGCGAGGCGCGCTATTCCCATTGCGTCCAATTCTAAATTATAGAGTTGATTCAATGCCATCAACGTAGCAACTTCAACAGCAGCAGATGAAGCAACACCACCGCCTATCGGAATATTGCTCTTGATAACGACTGTGGCACCGTGTGGAAACTGGTCAATTTTTCCTTCTTTGAGGAGCACATAAAACGCACCGAGTATGTAACTTGCCCAGGCAGTACTCGGTTCTTGGTTAAAATATTCTTGAACCTCTGGATAAGTTTTGAGGGAACCGTCAGCATAAAAACTATCAAGCGAGAAATGAAAGTTGGACTTGAATTGACTCCCGGCTCGGAGCGTGACTGCACAGAGGTTTCTGTCTTCTCTGGCTTGGCACGCGGCAATTGCGGTCCGGTCAAGTGTCATCTCAAAAACATTGGCACCGCAATAATCAGCGACACCGCCCATAATATCAAGTCTTGCTGGCGCGTGCGTAACAATTACCTGCCCGCCTTTTTTCAAGCCGAACGAAAAGAAGAGCTCCGGCGAATCCTCTTGCAAAAGATACTCCAATTCAAGGACCTGAAAGGATTTTACTTTAGGACCGTAGAGTTGTTCAACTTTCATTTGTCTTCCAACTAAGACTTCTTTGTAGTGATGTTGCCGGTAACCCCTTTCTCAAATAGGACTTACGCCAAAAACAGTAATTTCGGTATTTTTAACCCCCTAAATCCCCCTTATCAGGGGGACTTTAAGAGGAAGGGCGTAAGTCCTATCAAACTCAGACGTATCTGGCAAACAGGTTCCGCCTCCAATTCTTACAATGTCGCTCCAAACTTCGGACGCGTGCGTATCGTTAGCGTTTACTACACAATGTTATACCAATTCAGTTAATTTATCAAGCCTTTTTTAGTGTGAGGCCAAGGGCATTTAGTTTTAAATAAATTAGGACTTACGCGAATTGGTTCCAAAAGCAATATATTTCACCAAAAAATGTCTCGCAGTGAGAGTATTTCAGTTATTTAACCCCCTAAATCCCCCTTATCAGGGGGACTTTAAGGTTATTTTCCCCTAAATCCCCCTTATCAGGGACTTTAAGGTTATTTTCCCCTAAATCCGTCTTATCAGGGACTTTAAGGTTATTTTCCCGCTAAATCCGTCTTATCAGGGACTTTAAGAGAAGAAGGAGTGCGTAAGTCCTATAAATTCTGGAATAGAAACGTTTATGGGTTGACAACCCTAACGCTCTCTCCATCTTTCAGAGAATGTTGCCCGGCAGTAACAACAGCGTCTCCTTCCATAATGCCACTGAGAACTTCAGCCTCACCGCCACGCAAAAGCCCTATCTCCACGGATTGGCGGCGGGTCACACCATCTTCAACAATAAAGACATTTTGTGTCTTTGTGTCAACATCGCCAATGAGCGAGATCCGTGAAATGAGAATTGCATCCGTATGTACCTTAACAGGTACAGTGACTTTCGCGAACATCCCCGGTTTGATCGTCCGCTGAGGGTTGTCAATACGGACCTCAGCGGTGGCTGTCCGCCGCATGGCTTCTAACGTTGGACTAATGAAAGTGACACTACCGGAGAGTGGTGTATCTATCCCGTCAATTTCTATGAGTGCCTGCTGGTTGAGTGCTAATTGGCTCAACTGGGCTTCAATTACGTCAACGGTGGCTTTGACAGTATCAATGTTGACGATTTCAAAAAGCGGTGCTGCCGGAAGTGCCATGCCGCCTAAATCCAAGTAGCGTTTGGAGATAATACCAGAAATCGGTGCATAGACCGTAGCATCCTTGAGGCGTTTCTGTGCGAGTTTGAGCGCAACGTCTGCTTGTGTGCGTACCGTTTTCGCTGAGGTAATCTCTGCCTCCCAACTCTTCGCAGTCTTCAAAGCTTCGGCGGAGGTAAGCGCTGCCTGTGCGGTCTCGACCTGAGAACGGGCGAGTTCAATATCCTTCCGCCACGTCTCAGTAGCCGCTTGTATCTCCGCCAAACGCAAGGCAGCTTCCGCCTGTTGAACTTGTGCCTCCATTGCTTGGATATCCTCGGCACGTGCACCATTATCAATAAGTTGAAGCTGTTCAGCAGCAATTTTTTGCTGCGCGATAGCAATATCCAACTGAGTCTTCGCGCCTTCAAGGGATTGCTGGCTAATAGCCCCGTTTTGGAAGAGTTGGCGCATCCGTGTATGATTACTTTTGGCATTGGCGAGGTTCGCATCAGCCTGATTCAAGCCAGCTTGTGCCTGCCGTCGGTCCTCAACACGGGCACCACTTTTAATTTTCTCAAGATTTGCGACGAGTGATTTCAGTGCGGCTCGTGCCTGCTCTATCTGCGTGACCGTCCGAATTTCAGAGAGATCAATAACTTGTTGTAGTGCGATCTCAGCGGCTCGAAGTTGTGCCCTTGCCTGTGCAATCTGCGATTGCACTCGTACTTTCGCGAGTTGTTTTGTTTGAGAATAAGCGGTTTCCGCGGCTTCCAATGTCGCTTCTGCTTGTTGAACAGCGAGTTCTAACTCTTCATGCTCAACAGTGGCAAGGGGTGTTCCTTTTTTTATCGTATCGCCTTCATCCACATTTAAAACAATGAGACGCCCGGCTATCTTAGGGAAGACACTGACCTGTGACGCTGCCTGAATTGTCCCAGACAATTCGAGTTCCGAACGAATTTCGCCCCGTTTTGCTTTTTTAACTTCGACGGGTTTAAGCACCGCTGCGGCTTCAACTTGCTCAGCCGTGGGTTTCTCCGATTTCAGAAACCGTGGCACGGCAAGGATCGCCGCTACTACGACTAATATAAGAATAACAATCAGTACTTTCTTCAATTTATTTCTCCTTTTAGGCACAGATTGACCTAAGAATAGATTGAAATTTATGTTATTTTAGATCCACTCGCCTGTATTTTTACTTCTTTTGGCACTACAAGTGCTCTTCGTCTATTGTAGCGTCTGTCCTATTGCTTTTTCCAATCTCGCCAAACCGACGACGTAATCGTGGTATGACTGAAGCCGATTGACTTCCGCTTGTGCTAATGCGAGTTGGGTGTCGGTCAACGCGACGGTCGTAATGATTCCGTTTTGAAACTGGAGATTTGCGATACGTACACTCTCTTGTGCTTGGACGACTGCTTCACGCTGTACATCAATGAGCGTTTGTGCCCCGAGGAGGTTAAGATAGGCGTTTCGTACTTCAAACTCAACGCCGACTTTGACTTGGTTTCCACCCAACTGGACCTGCTTTAAAGTAGATTCGGATTGCTGAACGGCTGCGCGCGTTGCAAACCCATCAAAAATAGGGATATTGATTTGCAGACCGACGCTCCAAATCCTATTCATTTGTGTTAATCTTTCATTCTGTGATATTTGATAATTTGTGAAGAGTCCGAGGTCAGGAAGTCTCCGCGTTTTAGCAATGTCAACCTGTTTGTGGGCAGCATGCTCACTCAATTGCGTTCGGAGCACCTCAGGACGATTTTTAAGTGCCTGCTCTATCAGTGCGTTAAGATCTAATGCTGGTATCTGATGTTTTTCTGGGATTTCGAGTGTGCCTTCAACCGACACGTCCTCGGCGAGTGGTATGTTTAGAACTGTTTTATAGGCATTTTTGGCGGTAATGATGGCGTTCCCGGCACGAACAAGTTGGGACCTGGCATTTGCGAGTTGGACCTTTGCCCGAAGGACATCAAAGTCAGTTGCGGCACCAGCCCTAAGCGAAGCCTCAGCGATCCCGAGCTGCTTTTCGACAAGGGTGACGCTTTGCTGTGCTACCCTCACAAACTCCTGGGCGATTAAGACGCCATAGAACACTTCAGATACATCTAAACGGAGTTGATTATAGGCAGTATCAACATCCCGCTGCACTGCCTGATAGTTGAGTTGTGCGGCTTGATAACCGTAATAGTAACGTCCCCATGCAAAGACGGGCTGTGTTAGACTGACAGTCGCTTGAACGTTGTGATGTGCTCCAAATTCCAGTTCAATCAGATCGGACTCATTATCCGCGCTCGGTGGTGACATTTCGTCCATTTCTCCGCCCGGCATCGGGAACCCAAACCCACCGTCGGCTTGGATAACTGACTTTTGTACATCTTTAAAATAAGTATAATTACCGTTGGCTGTGATCCTTGGCAAGAGTCCTGCGCGTGCAGAGCGAACTTGTGCTTCAGCAGTTTTCAGGTTCTGCTCAGCAGTTTGGACAGTAAGATTGCTCTCTTTGGCGATTTCAATACTGTTCTCTAAGGTCAAAACCCGTGGTTCTTGTGCTACAGATGTGAGATTTATTAGAAGTAGTAAAAAGGTTCCGACACATACGAAATGGCAGAACCGTAATGGATTCATAGCGGTCGTGTCCTCCCGTGTTCGGTAAAGACGGACTTTCAGGAAGGCGCATCTCTACGAATGACGTTATGGATGTGGGTGGGTAACAGGGCCCCACCCATCCTAATGTAAGCAAACTTAATAACGGATAATGGTTGTAGCGTCGCCAATAGCCCAGAGTTGACCACTTGGCGTTTGAACGAGATCGCGAAGATTGTTTCTTGTTGGCGATTCCTGCAGTAGCCAAGTGACACCGCCATCGTTGGTGTAGAGGATCGTGCCATTGTCTCCGACCGCCCAGCCTTCCTTGGCATCACGGAACAGAATAGCTTTAAGGTTCTCATCCGTCGGGACTGTCTGATCAATCCACGTTGTGCCTCCATCGGTGGTTACCATGATAGCCCCCTGTTCACCAGCGACCCATGCGTTTTGTTCGTCTATGGCATGGACATCGTTCCAAGTTGGTCCTTGCGAGGTAGGTATCCAAGTGAGTCCGCCATCCATAGTTTTCGAGATAGTGCCAGCATCTCCGACGACCCAGCCGACATTTCCATTAATGAAATGAGCCCCGTACAGATTGACGAACATAGCGGCACCATCTTG
>JAPPDN010000016.1 GCA_028824575.1 Candidatus Poribacteria bacterium
CAGAATCAATATCCCACAGCCGAATTGATAGGTCTTCACTTGCGCTTGCGAGTATATTGCCATCGGGTGCAAACGCCAATGCTTCAACGGTATCTGTATGTCCTGTTAGCGTAGCAAGAGGGTCCCCGGTAGCAACATCCCATATCTGAATTGTGTCAGTTTGACCGCCAGCAATCGTGGTTCCGTCAGGTGAAAAGGCAAGTGGCTCAGATAAATTTCGCCCATCCGAAAGCACCATCAACTGTTGACCGGTATCGGTATCCCACAATCGGAGTGTGCGATCGTTGCCGGTGCTTGCGAGTATATTGCCATCGGGTGAAAATACTAATTCATGAATCTGTGCCGTATGCCCTGTAAGCAGCGCAAGCTCAGCACCGGTATCCACACTATACATCCAAATTCCGATGCTACTTGCCACGGCGAGTTCGTTACCATCCGGCGAAAATCGGATCCTATTAATGTCGCCCTTTCCGAGACGTACTTTCGCTTCTTTCGGTAGTTCCCATTTCGTATAATCTGCGATTGTTTCGTCTGCGTGTGCTTCTGCAACGAGTGCTGCGGTCTTATTGGGTGCCTGTTTAGACTTGTTGCTTCTGCGCGATGTATTGATGTTTTCTATCTGTGTCCGCGTATCCGGTTTTGAGACACGATTTAGTACAAGAGGTGCCTCAACCAGTTCAATCGTCACCTCTGAGGCTGCATCAAGGCTATAGGGCTGCTGGAAACGGATTGCGTATTGCTGACTTCCGATGCCAATCATTAACAGCATCATCACAACTGTAGAAGCGGCGATTGCCCACGGCACGGACGGCTTCCCATTGGACGGTGCAGCGGGTTTAATGCGTGCGATCTCTCGCATAATGTTCTCTGTGAGATTCGGTGTGATTTGGAAATTGCCTAAAGTCTTTTGAACAACCGGTTCCTCTTTTTTTAAGGATTGCCTTGCACGGTAGAGACGATTTTTAATCGCACTTACCGAGACACCGAGAAATTGACTTATCTCTTCATACGTCATTCCGCCGAGGTAGTAGAGTGTGATGATAGTCCGGTCGCTCTCCTGTAATTTCGCGAGCAGTTTCTTGACGACTTCGCGCTGTACGTCTGTTATTCTCTGCTCATTTTCTTCAGTGACATATCCTGAATACGCTACTCTTTCCAACTCCACGGTGCTTGTGTCCTGTAACGCCTGTGTCGACAAACGCTTTTTACGGAGCCACGTTTTGCAATGGTTCGTTGCTATCACATAAAGCCAACTCGCAAAAGACTGTGGTTCTTTTAGGGTCGCCAGTTTCTGGTATGCTTTTAGGAAGGTATCTTGCGTGAGATCCTCGGCGATGTGGAAATCGCCGATTTTCCGCCATACAAGCGCGTGAACCGATTTTTGGTATTTTCTGACGAGTGTGGAGAACGCAGTATCATCGCCTGAAAGGACGCGCTGGATGAGTTTGACATCATCATTTTTCATTGGACACCTCTGGAAAAGGAAAGTTTATCAGTCCATATTATAGTGGATCCCATAATTAATGAGACATTCTGTGCACAGGCTAACAGCCTATGCTACAAAGAAAACACCAGACCTGGCTCGTGTTACAGTCTGTTTTAAGACTTGAAATGTTTCTTTAATTCTAAGCTTTACTATAATAGGACTTAGCCATTTTTCTTACGAATCATTACCATTACACACTGTAAGTCCTAATTAATATATAGTGACACAATCTGAGGTGAAAAAGTTTCATAATTCCGCAAAAAATAAAAACGAGTTCATGTAACGTGAATTTGATATAAGAAATAGAGATGCTCCCAGAGGATTCTACAGAGATACTAAAGTAAAATCCGGTTCGGTTAGGAAACCGAACCTACCGGGCCTGCGGTGAAAATGGTAGCAAAGAAAGGAAAATTGAATGGCTCTGCAGAACATTTAGGAAGAAGGAACGTTTACTGATCGTCGCGTTGGAAGCGGAGTACGCCGTTTTGCTTTGTGCCGATGTAGAACGTATCCCCATCAATAGCGAAAGAGGTTGCTGTGTGTGGCAGTTCTGAAGTAATCTGTTTCCATGTGTTTGTTTGGTTATTTACCTGATAAACACCACTATCACACACGCCGTAAGCCGACGCGCCATCGACTGCGATCCTATCCATGATAAGTCTGTTCCCATCCGTATCGGTGACTATGTGCCATGCCTCGCCATCGTTTGAACGCATGACTCCCATATCTGTTGAGACATAGACAGTTGACCCTGCGAAGCGTATCTCTTTGAAATATCCGAACGGAAAAACAAGGTTTTCGGTGACATCGCGCCAAGTGTCTCCGCTGTCTTGGGAGAAAAATAGAGCTCCCTCTCGTTTCCCGGCATAGACGGTGTTCCCAGAAGCAGCAAGGGTGAACCCTTTTCCCTCAATAGGTGAGATGCCTTTGATGTCTTCTAAACCCGTGTCGTGCCACGCCGTTTCACCGCGTCGCCATCTGTAAAGTTTATGTCTGTATTCCATGAAGACGGTATCGTCAGTGACCGTAAAGGTTCCATTCGTCTGCCATTCTTCAAAGACGCGGTGTTGGTTAGCCTTCCACTGCTCCTGTACTTTATTAACATCCTCACCGTTCTTTCTCGCATCCATACGTTTGTTCCACCATTCCTTGTGTAAAGTATCTTCTTCAAAATCTGGTACACCTTCAACGGGTAGAAACACATCACCTGCATCAGAGAGACGAAAGAGCGTGACACCATCGAGTTCACTGTTACTTACATAGAGCACACCGTTGATTGTTACGATTTTCGCCTTCTCTCCTTCAAGAGAAGTTTTTTCGTTCGTATTTAAACCGATGGATTCCCATGTCTCGCCGTCATCTGCGGATTTGAGCGTTTCTTCAGGTGTTAGGGCGTAGAGAACGTTTCTGACTGTAACCAGACTTGTTACATGTGAATTCACCATCCCTGCCACGAAGGGGGACCAGGTTGTGCCGCCATCAGTTGAGCGTCTTATTCCGCTGCTATAAGTGCCGTAAAAATTGTTTTCGTCCAACGCGACAACTGGAAACGCGCCAAACGTATGCGCTCCGGGGTTAGGATCCGTCCATGTTTCGCCGCCGTCATTAGAAAGTAGGACACCACTGCTACCTTTTAAAATGAGTGTGTCACCGACGGGAACAACCTCAACAGTGGTTATTATCTTGACTGGATGTTCGTGTGTATTCGGCGTAATATCAATCCAGAAATCGCCGAGGTCGGTCGAGTAGAAAACGGCGGCATGCGGACCATCCGGAGGGCTTGCAATTGTTCCGACGTAGAGTCTATCCTGGGTGGCTGCCAACGATTTGATGCCGTGCGAAGTCGGTACCGGTAATTTTTTCCAGTCATCGGTAAATCGGAAAAGCCCGTGCCTGGTTCCGACAAATAGTGTGTTATCAATAGCGAGCGCGTCCCAAATTCGGAAATTAAGATCGCCTGCCCCCGGCACATTATCGGCTCGCAGATCCTTTCCGATGGGTTGCCACTGGCTCCCGACATCCTCAGAACGAAAGACCTCGGTTTGGAGGACAAGGTACATCGCCGTATCTGTGATAACCAGTGCAATCGCACGTCCTTCGGGGCGCGCGCCGAGGCTGTTCCATGTCTTACCTTCATCGACTGAGGCTAAGAGTTCATTGGGTGTGAGGAGATAGAAGGTGTCGTCTCGTTCTGCCATAACCGTATTGAACTCACGATTTGGACCGCTGGCACTGACAAACGTCCACGCGTCTGCTGCTTCTGTGAGCCGATAAAGCCCTGTTTTTGCAATCGCGTAGAGGGTTTGATCGGATGTGAGAAAGAGCCCAGCCCATGAAACACCTCCGGGTCCCTTTGTCTGAATCCATTCAGGTTTTGCTGCTGGCAGGCCGGTCTCTTCGGCATGCGCAACTGCAACGAGAAGTGATTCCACTTCGAGTCCAGATGCACGGTTTTTACCGGGTGTATCGGTATTCCCGAATCGCGTCAGCGCGTCGGATTTACGTTCCAATTCAAAGACAATAGGTGCGTCAACGAGTTCTATTGTCATCTCCGATGTTGCGTCCAAACTGTAGGGCTGTTGAAAGCGGGACAATGCACGCGGGCCCGCCCCCATCATTAGGATAACCAGAAAGGTTGCAGAGAAAGAGAGTCCCCACGGTAGCCACGGCTTACTTACGGAAGGTGCTACCGGTTTGATCTTAACAATTTCGCGCATGATGTTCTCGGTTAAGGTTGAGGGTGCTTGTAAGACCCCGGAGGCCTCGTATAGGAGGTGTTCTTGGTCTTTCAGCCGCTTGCGAGCGCGGCGGAGCCGACTCCGAACCGTGTTCGGTGATACCCCCAAAAATGCGCTAACCTCCTCACTCGTCATTTCTGCGAGATAATACAGCGTTACAACGGTGCGTTCGCTCTCTGGAAGCTTTTGGAGGAGGCGTTTGACGAATTCGCGCTGGTGTTCAATTGCTGCTTCCTCACCACGGTTCGCTTCGTATTGCGCGTAGCAGACTTCTTCGAGTTCAACTGTGGACATGGCATCCAAAGATTTCGTCGGTAGTTCCTTTTTGCGCAGCCATGAAACACAGTCTCGTGTCGCAATAACGTAGAGCCATCCCGGAAAAAGCTCTGGACGTTTCAGCGTGGAGAGTCTCTTGTAAACTTTCAGAAAGACATCCTGTGTGATTTCCTCTGCGATATGGAAATCACCAATCTTTCGCCAGACAAGCGCATGCACCGATTTCTGGTATTTGTTAACGAGCGCGGTAAATGCACCTTGATCGCCATCTAAAACACGTCGAATGAGATCTACATCATTTGCTTTCATCATATCTCCTCAGAAAATATAGGGGTTTCATGATATAGTGACGCATATAGAAATCAAAATGGTGCATAAAATGCAATTTTTCGGAAGATTGTGCGTTTAATGAAGCAAAGGCGAGGTTATAAACCTCGCCAGCAAAAGGAAAATCAAGGGGATATAAAAGGAAAAGCGACGAAAATATTTATCGACCGGCACGTTGAAACTGGAGTACGCCGTTTTGTTTTGTGCCGATGTAGAACGTATCGCCATCAATAGCAAAGGCGGTTGGTGTATGGGGTAGTTCTGGAGTAACCTGTTTCCACTTGTTCGTCTGACTATCTACCTGATAGACCCCGCTATCACACACGCCATAAGTCGTCATGCCATCAACTGCAATTCGGTCCATGATGCGTCTATTCCCATCAGCATCTGTGAGTGCGTGCCATGTCTCACCATCGCGTGAATGCATGACACCCATATCGGTCGAGACGTAGACCGTTGAACCAGCAAATAGAATCTCCTTGAAGTATCCATACTGAAAGGCGAGTTTCTCAGTGACATCGCGCCAAGTGTCGCCATTGTCTAAGGACAGGAAAAGTTCTCCCTCTCGTTTACCCGCATAGACGGTGTTTTCAGAAACGGCGAGAGTGAACCCTTTTCCGTGGATAGGTGAGATGCCTTTGATGTCTTCTAAACCCGTGTCGTGCCACGCCGTTTCGCCGCGTCGCCATCTGAAAAGTTTATGCCTGTATTCCATGAAGACGGTATCGTTGGCGACCGTAAACGTTCCATTCGTCTTCTGTTCTTTAATAGCCCGGTCGAAGACGGCTGGTTGTTGTTCTATGATTTTATTAACATCCCCCTTGTTCTTTCCCACTTCTATGAATTTTTTCTCCCATTCCTTGTATACGGTGTCTTGTTCAAAATCTGGTACACCTTCAACGGGTAGGAACATGTCTTGCATATTAGAGAGGCGAAAAAACGTGACACCTTTAAGTGCACTTGTACTTGCATAGAGCACACCGTTGGCAGTAGCGACTTTCGTCTTCGCGCCTTCAAAAGAGGTATTTTCTTTACCATTTAAGCCGATGGCTTCCCAGGACTCACCGCCATCTGCAGATTTAAGCATTTGCGTAGGTGTGAGGGCGTAAAGAACATTTTCGATGGTAACCAAACTTGGTACATGGGAGTTCACCAGTCCAGCCACAAAGAGTTGCCATGTAGCACCGCCATCCGTTGAGCGCACGATTCCACGGTTAGCGATTTTGTAAAAATTGTTTTCGTCCAACGCTACTGTAGGAAGTGCTCCGAAAAATGATCTAAACGTGTGTGGACCAGGCATTGGGTCCATCCATGTCTCACCGCCATTATAAGAGAGTAAGACACCACTGGAACCAACCAGCATAAGTGTATCTCCAACTGTAACGACCCCAACCGCGACTGCTAACTTGAATGGATACTGGTCAGTATCCGGTGTAATATCAATCCAAAGATCGCCGCGATCGGTTGAATAGAAAACTGAGGCGTATGGGCTCCATCCCGGTCCTCGCTTTGGACTACAGATTGTTCCGACGTAGAGTCTATCTTCAGCGACTGCCAACGATTTGATGCCGTGCGAGGTCGGCACCGGCAATTTTTCCCAGTCATCGGTAAGCCGAAAAAGCCCTTGGTTCGTTCCGACATATAGGGTATTGTCAATAGCGAGCGCGTCCCATATACGGAAATTTCCCGCCGGTAGATTATCGGTTTTCAAACCCTTTCCTATGGGTTGCCACTGGTTACCAATGTCCTCGGACCGAAATACCTCGGTTTGGAGGACAAGGTACATCGCCGTGTCTGTGATGATCAAAGCAACTGCCCGTCCCTGTGGGCGCGCGCCGAGACTATTCCATGTCTTACCGGTATCAACCGAGACCAAGAGTTCATCAAGTGTGAGGAGATAGAGAGTATCCCCGTATTCTGCCATAACTGGATCGAACTCTTGATTTGGACCGGTGGCACTGACAAGCCCCCACGTGTCTGTTTCTTCTGTGAGTCGATAAAGCCCGGTTTTGGCAATTGCGTAGAGGGTCTGATCCGATGCAAGAAATAACCCTGCTCTTGAAACGCCTCCGGGCCCCTTTGTCATCTGAATCCATTCAGGTTCTGCTGTCGGGAGGTTGGTCTCGTCTGCTTGTGCAGCTGCGAGAAGCAGGGGGTCTGCTTGGAATCCAGAGGCACTGTTTTTACCGGGGATATCGGTTCTGCCGAATCGCGTCAGCGCGTCGGATTTGCGTGCCAATTCAAGGACAATAGGTGCGTCAACGAGTTCTATTGTCATCTCGGATGTCGCATCCAAACTGTAAGGTTGCTGAAAACGGGATAATGCCCGCGTGCCGAATCCCATTATCAAGATAACCAAAAAAGTTGATGCGAAGGAGAGTCCCCACGGTATCCAAGGTTTGCTCGCGGAAGGGGATGTCGGTTTGAGACGTGCGATTTCGCGCACGATATTCTCTGTTAGATTTGGAGCGAGTTGAAAGTTGCTCAGGACCTCCTGAATCATGGATTCCTCCTTTTTTAGTCGTTGCCGGGCGCGCAGAAGCCGACTCCTCACTGTGTTCGGCGACACGCCTAAGAACATGCTAATCTCTTCACCTGTCATTTCTGCGAGATAATACAACGTTACAACGGTACGCTCACTCTCTGGCAGTTTTTGCAGCAGGCGTTTGACGAGTTCGCTCCGGTGTTCAATGGCTGTTTCTTCGCAGCGGTTCACCTCATATTGTGTATAACATAACTCCTCTAACTGCACTGTGGACATGGCATCCAAAGATTTCGTCGGGAGCTGCTTTTTTCGTAGCCATGCGATACAACGGCGCGTGGCAATTACATAGAGCCATCCCGGAAAATGATCTCGACGTTTCAGCGTCGAGAGTCGCTTGTAAACCTTCAGAAAGACATCTTGCGTGATTTCTTCGGCGATGTGGAAATCACCAATCTTCCGCCAAACAAGGGCGTGCACCGACTTTTGATATTTATTGACGATCGTGGTGAAGGCATCTTGATCACCGTCTAATATACGTTGAATGAGGTCAGCGTCGCTGGTATTCATCATGTCTCCTCTAAAAAAATAGGGGTTTCATGATATTATAGACGCGTAGAGGGGTCGAAATGTTGCATAAAATGCAATTTGCGGAAGGTTTAGGATTTAATAGGGTAGGAGAGACGAGAAATTGAGTTAGCGAAAGACGGACAGGACAGAAAAGGGCAAGACGGAAAATTTGCCCTATACCGCAGAGGAGCCATTTTCTGATATTTCATAGTCTTTCAATCTATTTTGCAAGGTCCGAATGCTTATACCCAATATCTCCGCGGTTTTTGTTCGATTGCCGTCCTGCCATGCTAAAGTATCACGAATAAAGGCTTCTTCCACGGTTTTAAGGCTCGCGCCGAGCGGAACAGTCACTGCGTGTTGGTTTTCGGGCACGTGAATTTCTTCCGGCACGCTGACACGCGGCTTTTGGAATGCAAGAATTTCTTCGGGGAGGTCCGTCGGTAAGATGCCATTGCCTTCAGCAAAAAGGATCGCGTGGATTAGAACGTTTTCCAACTCTCGCACATTGCCGGGCCATGGATAGTTTTGGAGACATGTAAGTGTTTCGGGGAGTATTTTACGCACGGAGCGCGCATAGCTTCTGCCATGTTTCTCGATAAAGTGTTCTGCCAAGACCTGGATATCTTCCTGCCGTTCACGTAATGGTGGTATAGAAATAGAAACAGCATTTAATCGGTAATAGAGGTCCTTGCGAAAAATGCCATTTTCAACGGCGTGTGCGAGATTACAATTTGTAGCCGCTACAATTCGGATGTCAACTGGAAT
>JAPPDN010000411.1 GCA_028824575.1 Candidatus Poribacteria bacterium
TTTTTCAAAGTACTACACAGACTGTTGTCAAACTCGCGAATCGGGCAGTTTTAGTGACAAGATAACCGCGTGCAAATCGCAAAATACTCCTACCGCGTCTCTTGGGGAGGCAGATATGAAGCTTAAGGACGCAATTCACAAGCACATATTATCAGGAGAATCCATTGATTCTGACTGTCTTCTGGAGATTTCCACAGATATGTTCGGGTGTATCAGTTGTGACGGCAGCTTCGTCCCACTCAACCCGGCGTGGGAGGATACACTTGGATTCACCGAGTTGGAACTCCAAAATCAGCAGTGGTGGACGTTTGTACATCCAGAGGACAAGCAGGAAATGCTTGACAGAGTTGAGAAAGTTGAAACGGGCGAAAGCGACACTATTATCTTTGAAAGCCGCTTTCAGTGTAAAGATACGTCCTACAAGTGGTTAAGGTGGCGCGTAACAAAAGCGCCCGGAAACCAGCTCTGTTACCTCGTTGCAACGGATATTAGCCGGCAAAAACGATTGGAAGCGAGATTGAAAGAGAGTGAAACCCGCTTCCGGCAATTGGCTGTAAAACATGTCCAAGAGGGGGATCTATTACATACCTTGATGGAAAATACCCCCGACCATATCTACTTTAAAGACACGGAGAGTCGGTTCATCCGAATCAACCGTTCTTTGGCAGACCAGTTCGGTTTAAAAAACCCCACAGACGCGGTCCATAAAACAGATTTTGATTTCTTTACGCGTGAACATGCGCAACAAGCCTACCAGGACGAGCAAAACGTTATTGAGTCCGGGAAACCGATCGAAGGTAAACAGGAAAAAGAGACATGGCCCGATGAACAAGATACGTGGGTGTCAACGACGAAAGTGCCGATTCGCGATAGAGATGGACGGATTATAGGCACATGCGGCATTTCACGAGACATCACCGAATACTATCGCGCACAACAGGCAGTTCGCGATTCTGAAGTGAACTGGCGGTCACTTGTTGAAAGTGTACCTGATATTATCTCAACTCTTGACCTTGATTATCGCCTCCAATTTGTCAACCGACTGCCCCCTACCCTTGAATTAAAACCTGAAGATCTCGTTGGAAAAAGCGTTTTTGATTTTCTGCCTGAAGAACATCATCAACGCATCAAGGAAGCCTGCGCAAAAGTAATTGAAACTGGCGAACTGGCTACCTATGAAGTTCAGGGACTGATAAGTGGGTATTGGTATGCCTCCTGTATCGGTCCGATTCAGCAAGACGGTGAGCTCGTTGGGTTCGTGATGGCATCAACGAATATCACAGATCGAAAGCAAGCGGAAATTGAGTTACAACATAGTGAAGAACGTTTCCGACGAGCAGTTCTGAACGCGCCACTGCCCATTATGATTCATGTTGAGGATGGGGAAGTCCTGCAAATTAGCCGGGCATGGACGGAATTAACAGGATACACCCTCGAAGATATCCCTACGATCTCAAAGTGGTTGGAGCAGGCGGATAGCGAAGAAACTGAGGAAATCAAAGCACATCTTTCACAGCTGTATCATTCCACGGAACGCGTAGCAGAGGGTGAGTATGTAATTATTACTCAGTCCGGTGAAAGGCAGGTTTGGGAGTTTAGTTCGTCATTGCTTGGGACACTTCCTGATAAAAGGCAGCTTGGCATTAGCATGGCATTGAATATTACAGAGCGGATAAAAACCCAAAAAGCGATGCAACACGCCAAGGAGACTGCCGAATACGCGAGTCGCGCGAAGAGTGATTTCCTCGCGAACATGAGCCATGAGCTGCGGACACCCTTAAATGCAATCATCGGATTCGCCGAGATCCTGCGCGATGAACTTGTCGGAAGTATCAACGCCGAGCAGAAGGAATGCGTCAATGATATTCATATTAGTGGTCAACATCTGCTGGAGATGATTAACGACATTCTCGATCTTTCAAAGATTGAAGCCGGGAAAATGGTGCTGCAACTGGAAACATTTTCTATTGTGGAAGCCGTTGAAGAGGTGAACACGATTATTACTGCGCTCGCTGTAAAGAAGAAATTGGATCTCGACCTGAACTATAACCTGGATTGCAGGATTGAAGCGGACCGGGTTAAATTTAAGCAAATCTTCTATAATTTATTATCCAATGCAGTCAAATTTACACCAGAAGGCGGCAAGGTCGCGACCCAACTGAAGGTCAGTGAAACAGAACTGTGCGCTGAGGTTGTGGATACAGGTATAGGCATTTCCGAGGCAGATCAAGCAAAACTTTTTGCGCCGTTTACACAGATTGATACCTCGAAATCTCGGCGGTATGGAGGAACTGGGCTCGGTTTGGCGTTGACACATAGGCTTATTATGTTGCATGGCGGTGAAATCAGCGTCAAAAGCCAAGAAGGGAAAGGAAGCAGTTTTACTTTGAGAATCCCTCTGCAACAATTAAAGGACGGTACCGACGCTAAATCTGATACAGAGGCGTAATGGACTAAAGCACAGTGGTCTGGTACGACACTACTGCTGGTTTGAACAAAGGACAACCCGTGAAAACTGAAAACCTACCTCCAGCTGAAGGACAGCCAGAAACGCCCAAGCGGATCTTAGTAATTGAAGATCAAGAGTTGAACCGAAAAGTTGTGCGGATTGTCCTACAATCAAGAGGCTATACAGTTGTGGAAGCGACTGATGCTGTGGAGGCACTCGCCAGCTTAGAAGACGCGATACCACAACTGATTCTCATGGATATTGCTTTACCGGGACAAAGTGGTGAAGATTTAACAAAACGAATCAAAGCGAATCTGGCGTGGGTAGATATACCCATTATCGCGCTAACGGCTGCAGCGATGTCTGGCGATAAAGAACGTATTCTCAAAGCAGGATGCGATGATTATCTCAGTAAGCCGATTGACATTAAGGTACTCGTTGAACGTGTAGAGACTCATCTCAGAAGGACAGAGGCATGAACGATGAAATGACTTCTGAACAGCAAGAAGCCCCAAAAATCCTCGTTGTTGATGATGAACCGAGAAATGTCAAAATTCTCCAAATTCAACTCAAGGCGCGAGGCTATACGGTTTACACAGCCGCGGATGGACTTGAGGCACTTGATGCTGTAGAGAAAGAGATGCCAGATCTCATCTTATTGGATATCAACATGCCAAGGATGGACGGTTTTGAAGTTGTTAAACAAATTCGAGCAAATGAAGCCACTGAGTTTATCCCGATTGTGATGATAACCGCGCTACGCGATACACGCGAAAATCGGATCAATTCTATTGAAGCAGGTGCTGACGATTTTATTGAAAAGCCTTTTGATAGTTTGGAAGTGCTGGCACGGGTCCGATCCCTATTGCGAATTAAACACTACCAAGATACACTCGCAAAACATAACGCTCGATTGGAAGAAGAGCTCCAAATGGCGCGGGGCATTCAGGAAATACTAATTCCACAGGATGGGGTATTGGAATTATCGGGATTCCGTATCGCTTCGCGTTGCTGTCCTGAAATGGCAGTCGGTGGGGATTTTTTTGATATATGGGAAATTGCACCGAACCGGCTCGGGGTTTTTATTTCTGATGTTATGGGACATGGCGTTTCAGCTGCGTTCGTAACAGTTTTTATTAAAACGGTTTTGGCAGAATTCCAGCAACAGGTTGAGGATAATCCAGGATACCTTCTTGAAATCCTAAATACGCGTTTTAATGATTTGATTAGTTCACGGCTGTTTATGTTTGCAACGGCTTTCTGCGGTATCATTGATCTCGACAAAGGCGAACTTATCTGTGCAAATGCCGGGCATTCATTCCCATTTTTGTACAATACAGACCGGCAGACCTACGACATCATTGGTGATAAGCACACGGGAAACGGGCTCGGTATTTGGCAGGAATCGGTTTATGAAACCATACATTATCCATTTGATCTGTCGAGTAAAATGTTTCTCTATACAGACGGTGTTTATGAAGCGAAAAACCCGCAGGGTGAAGAATTTACGGTAGAGCGTCTCCAAAAATTGGTATCCGCTTGTACAGACCAGTCTGCTGCGAAACTCATTGCTAACATCTCGGAGGCTATTGATGTCTTCACCGATACCTGTCCTAAAGAAGACGATCTAACGCTCATTGCTATTGAGGTTGCGAGGGAAGGCTAAAGTTTAGGGGCGCTGGGTTTTAGAGACCAAAAACAACTCGGACATCGGTGCCGCCTACCGAGTTGGGATGCATTTCGTGGGTATCCGCGAGCGATTTGGCGATGAAGATACCGTGTCCACGTTCACTGCTTGGTGAACGGTTCTCTTCGATTTCCGAGAGCCTTTCTTGTGTTAACCAACTTTTTTCTCCCGCCTGTGGTGAACCCGTATCTCTCACTAAAATCTCGAGGGAGTGCGTGTCAATCCTGATTTGTAATTTAACGCCAACCGTAGCATCAACTGAGCCATGATGTATTGCGTTGCTGCAGATTTCATCAAGCACGAGTTGGATGTCTGCCACGCGTTTTCTGGAGAATCCGAGGCTTTGTGCAAGGTTTCCAATAAATGCCCGAATCGGTTCTATATAGAAGACAGTGCTCGGAATTTTGAATTTAATATCTGATTTTGCCATGTGCTAAAATCTGTTTCGTTTTAAAATGCGGCAAGGGCACTGTTTTCTGACTCATAGATTTCGACAACACTGGAAGCACCGATCAGATTGAAAGTGCGTGTTAGGTTATCGGCGAGCGCGCAAATCTTAAGGTCCCCACCGTTTTGACGAAGCCGTTTTGCAACACCCACCAAGGCACCCACAGCGGTACTGTTGATATGACTCACCTCACTGAGATTGACAACAACTCTCTCAACTTTCTCTGCTAACAGATCCTCAAGCACCTTCCGTAAATCAGATGCCGCGTAGCTACTCAAGTCTGTTTTTATCTCAAGAATTTTGATCCCAGACTCCTCTCGGAGTTTCATTAATTTTGTCGAATCCATAGAAATCACCTCTCGTATATCAAAACTATAGTAAAATATACAATTACTTATACATCAGAAGGTTGGCAGGTTACAAGCCCATTGCCGGTGACAAATGGGTGTCCCTTGTCAGCGCAGAGTGGAGTGGTTCTGCTGTTTGTGTGGCTCCTTGGAATGTCCAAGTATTTTCATATTTTGCTGTAGTTCTGGTAACCTAAGTTGCCATCTTAGCAACCGCTGATTTAGTTGCTAAAACCGTAGAAAGACAATATTATTCACATTATAATTTATTTAATAATGATACCCTTATATGGTAATAATAGTATAATGTAAAAAATAAACAAGGATGAAAAGTAATAACTTTTAAAGGTAGCAACTTGGGTTAAGGTATTGAGAACATTTTAATCTTATCCCAAATCGATAAAAAAGTCAAACAAATTCTTCAGTTGATTCACAAATTAGACAGATGTTGCCCGGTAGGAAGTCTATAGAAAGATCAAATTGTACGGATAAAGAAAATTCTTGTTGCTTTTCTTTATGTTTTATGATATACTATTGCGTAACCGATTTGAAAGTGTTAAAAGCACTTTGAATATAAGGAGGAACTGGCGGATTAACGCGGTTACGCGTTTTTAAATGGACCAGGTATCTTGATGAACAACGAACAGGCAAATACAAATGTTTCCACCGTTGATGTGGAAGAAGAAAAACACTCAGCTGAAGGATCAGCTGACGTGAATCAGGAAGTAGTGAGCGAGACAGAGACACCAGAAGATGCGCAAGCAGCTTCTGCAACCGATACAGATGGTGAGGGGCAAGAAGAAGTCACGAGTAGTGAAGAGGAAGCGACTGCTGACGATACTGATCCCGAGCAAGCTGGTGAGACTAACCCCGAAGAAGCGGTAGAAGCAGCCGTTGGCGATGCTGATTCTGAGGAAACTGCAACGCTCACCGACGATACCGCCCTTGAAGAGGCACCAGAAGTTGCAGCGCCTGAGGTTGATGCTGATTCTGAGGAGGCAACAACGCTTACTGATGAAACACCCGCGCCTGAGGAAGCAGCAGAAGTTGCTATTCCTGAGGAAGAAGAAGCAGTGGCTGCAGCGGAAGAGCCACCGGAGCCGATGAGTCCGGAATCTCTTGAGGAAGCGTATGATAATTCGATAAAGGCGTTTACAGATGGAGAGATTGTTAAAGGTGTTGTCGTGGATGTCAATCGTGATGAGGTAATGATTGATATCGGCTTTAAATCTGAAGGCTATATCCCGGCAGCAGAATTTGAGCCTGGGCAAGAAGGGTTACCTGCTGTACAGGCTGGTGATGAAATCGATGTCTACATAGTACGGCGTGAGGATTCCGAAGGACAAATAGTCCTTTCAAAGAAGATAGCCGATCAAACTCTCATTTGGGACGAGATAGCGACCGCGCATGAAAGCGGTGCACCGGTGCAGGGCCGTATCACTGAACGGATTAAGGGTGGACTGCGAGTGAGCGTCGGATCCCTACGCGGCTTTTTACCCGCTTCGCAAGTTGAATTGCGCCCTATCCAAAACCTTGAGCAGTATGTCGGGCAGACGCTGGATATGAAAGTGATCAGCCTGAGCAAGCGACGGCATAACATCGTTTTATCGCGCCGTGCGTGGTTGGAAGCTGAACTTGTTCAAAAGCGCGCAGAAGTTCTCAATACACTTGAAGTTGGTCAACTTATAACGGGTGTAGTGAAAAATATTACCGCTTTTGGTGCGTTTGTTGATCTTGGCGGCGTTGATGGTTTACTCCATAAAACAGATATGGCGTGGAAGCGTATCCATCATCCGTCCGATGTCGTCACGGTGGGTGAAGAGGTTGAAGTCCAAGTTATCGGGATCAGCCAAGAAAACGAGAAAATTTCGCTGGGCTTGAAGCAGAAGACTCCGGACCCGTGGGCAAACATTGAGGAAAAATATCCAGTTGGCTCTACAGTTCGCGGGGTCGTTGTCAATATTGTGAATTATGGTGCGTTCTTACAGTTGGAAGAAGGCGTTGAAGGTTTGATCCATGTCTCTGAAATGGCGTGGACGCGTCGGAATGTCGCCCCCTCACGAATCGTCAATAAGGGTGATGAGATTGAAGCCATTGTGCTTGAAATCTCAAGGGAAGACAAACGCATTTCACTCGGACTCAAGCAGCTGCAACAAAACCCATGGGAACTCTTGGAACAGAGGTCCCCTGTCGGTAGCAAGATCATTGGTCGTATCCGAAACTTGACGAGTTTTGGAGCGTTCGTTGAAATTGAACCCGGAATTGACGGGTTAATTCATACTTCTGATCTCTCGTGGACCAAGCGGGGTGCCGCAGCCAATGAAGCACTTAAGGAAGGTAGTGAAATTGAGGTCGTTGTCCTACAGATTGACGCGGCTGAACGCCGAGTCTCATTAGGACTCAAGCAGACGCAACCCGATCCATGGGAAGAAGTACCCGAGAAATATAAGGTCGGTTCTGTGGTCCGCGGTAAGGTTGTTAATCTCACCAGTTTTGGAGCGTTCACCAAACTCGAAGAAGGCATTGAAGGACTGATTCACATCTCTGAACTCGCTGACCGGCGAATAGAAAAGCCGGAAGAAATTGTTTCCGTAGGTGATGAATTAGACTTGAAAGTGATCAACCTATCACCGAAAGATCGGCGTATTGGCTTGAGTTTAAAGGCACTCCTTGCTGAGCAAGAGCGCGCCACAACACCTGATGAAGAGGAAAAGCCAGCAAGAACACGTCCAGAGCGTCCATCTCGCTCGCGACGAGAACGGGAGCCGCGACGACAATTGCCGGCACGCGAAGAGACTGTCACCACATTGGGTGCCTTGCTTAAAGAGGAAATGGGCAAGTCAAACGCTGAAAGCGTTGAGAGCTCTGAGAGCGTCGAAAACGTTGAGATTGCCGAAGGTGCTGAAACCGTTGAAAGCGTCGAAATCGTTGAAGATGCTGAGAACGTTGAAAGCCCTGAGAGTGTTGAAGTGGTTGAGGATGCTGAGGCTTCTGAAAGCCCTGAGAATATTGAAGGGGTTGAGGATGCCGAGGCTTCTGAGAGCGTTGAAGATGCGGAAAATCTCGAAAGTACGGAGGATTCCGAGGATACGGAAAACTCTGAGAATTAGCATTTTCACTTCTTGACCTCAAAGTTATACTTCGGAATGGTGATAGAATACAAAACCAATCTTGCTACAAATGTGTATCTACATTTAAAATGTGGGATAGGTTTTGTATCCTTCCTCTTTCGTTATTTCAACTGGACGGGTGGGTTCGTATACCCACCCATTGTCTCTTGGGCGAAGACTTGGAAAGCCATGGAGACCTTGCCCTACATACAAAACAGGGCAGAAACTGATACGTAGAGTAGGAGAGGTGGAATTGAGCAAGAATTTTCTGTTTACGTCCGAATCTGTCACTGAAGGACACCCAGACAAAATTGCGGACCAAATCTCTGACGCAGTACTTGATACAATATTCACAACAGACCCGATGGGTAGAGTTGCCTGTGAAACTTTGGTTACAACCGGGCTTGCTGTCATCACAGGCGAGATCACGACTACCGCTGATTATGATGCACAACAAATTGCACGGGAAGTTCTTACCGATATAGGTTATACTGATATTGAATACGGTTTTGATGCCGAACGAAGTGCTGTATTGAGTATCATTGATAAACAGTCTCCCGATAT
>JAPPDN010000378.1:0-2575 GCA_028824575.1 Candidatus Poribacteria bacterium
ATTCACGACCTCGGCACTTCACAGCGGGTTGGACTAAGCCGCGCTTGCCTTGAACGATAAAATCCAGAGGCTTGATGACTGTGCCTTCACCGCCTTGCTCGGTGAGTTCCTCCCATCGGTGGATCGCTTCAGTTTGGCTTGTGTCATCAGTTACATCAACCGTCCCGTAAGAAGTTGTGAACAACAGGTTCCCCTCAGAATTTTCACAGAGTTTGCTAAGCGTTTCCATGTGCCAGAGATGGTCTTTGTCGAAATATACCGTCCCTTCTGTAGCGAGCAAATGGAACGGTGCTAACTTCAGGTCTGTAATAGATTGGACATGCCAACAGTACTGCTGATAAGCCTTGACGTATCCGGTCACTGCTTCTGCGCGTTGGCAATAGTCATCTAATATAGGAATTACGTCAATACCCTGTTCGGCAGCGGTTTCCAAGGCGGCAAGGGCTTCCTTCAAAGCAACACGTGCCGATGCGCCTACCGGGGCATATTGTTGCCGTAACAATTCCTGTGCCTTAACCGACCACGGCATGAGTTCACAGTCGAGACAGATCCAATCTGTGTTTAAGGTCTTCCAATAATCGGCTTTGTCCATTGCCGCCTTCACCCGTTTCAACAGTTCGGTTTCAATTGTAGTATCGTCAAAGAAGCGTCTACCGGTCCGTGTGTAACAGATGCCAAGCGTGTCGTCCGCGACACCAAATCGTCTTTTTGCGATTTCAGGATCTCGACAAACGATAACGACAGCACGCGACCCCATGTGTTTTTCTTCCCAGACGACATTGGATACATCCTGTTTGCGATAATAAGCGAACGCTTCCACCGGATACTCAAGCAAACCAGGACTGTTTGTTGTTTCGGTCGGAGACATTGTCGGTGGAAGGTAGATAAGCCATTTCGGATCTACAGCGAAACGGCTGATTGTCTCAAGGGCGGTGATCGTATTCTCTTCACGGATTGTCACGTTGTGATGTAACCGCGTGCTGATAATGCGTTTTCCGAGTACATCATCAATGTTTAGGATATCGTCGGACGCGTGTGTTTTGGTAGATCGTTGGCTCTCATCCGCAAGAAACGGCTTCGCCGGTTGATAATACGTTTGGTGTGCGGGGACAGATACGAGTTCTTTTTCAGGGTACTGTAGTGCCGTGAGTTTGCCGCCGAAAACACACCCGGTATCAATGTTGATTGTGCGGTTTACCCATTGCGGTTCTGGGACCGGGGTGTGCCCATAAACAACAGTTGCAGCACCGCGATACTCGTCAGCCCAATTGAGCCGAATCGGTAAGCCAAATTCATCGGTTTCTCCTGTGGTTTCGCCGTAGAGCGCGAATTCCCGGACGCGCCCGGATGCCCTACCTTGTAGTTCTGCCTTCATTCCAGCATGTGCAACGACCAGTTTTCCATTATCGAGGACGTAGTGGCTCACCAAACCATCTAAGAATTCTGCGATTTGTGTCTTGAATTCGGCTGGTTCTTTCTCCAATTGCGCGAGCGATTCTGCTAACCCGTGTGTCGGTTTTACATTTTTGCCGCGAAGGGCACGCACCAGTTTTACATCATGATTCCCCGGCACACAGATCGCTGCGTCAGCCCTTTGCATCTGCATGACTAAGCGTAATACTTCTGGGACCTTTGGACCTCGGTCAACAAAATCCCCGACGAAGACGGCTTTCCTGCCCTGTGGTGGCGCAACGACGGTGTTACCATCGGGCTGCGTTGAGATGGTATAACCGAGTTCTTTGAGCAATTCAACCAGTTCATCGAAACAACCGTGAATATCACCAATGATGTCAAACGGTCCCTGCTCGTCTGTACGGTTCACCCACAATGGCTGGCGTTCGACATGGACGGCTTCGACGGCTTCGGGTGTGGACATCATATAGAGGAAGTTCCGAAAACCTTCGCGTTTGAGATTGCGCAGTGAACGGCGAAGCTGCTGGCTCTGCTGGCGGATGACATGCGGTTTAAAATTACGGTCGGGACGTGCCTCGTTTCTCTCCTGACAGAGTTTCGTGGGCATGTTAAACACAATAGCAACAGTTAAACAGTGGTATTCGCGCGCCAGTGCGACCAAAGGCTTCCGTGCTTCAGCTTGGACGTTCGTTGCATCAATGACCGTCAATTTCCCAGCAGCGAGCCGTTTTGCAGCAATGAAATGTAGCACTTCAAATGCGTCGTTCGTTGCCGTCTGATCGGTCTCATCGTCCGAGACAAGCCCTCGGCAGAAATCCGATGAAAGGATTTCGGTCGGCTTAAAATGCTTATGCGCAAAGGTGGATTTGCCTGCGCCTGAAGGCCCAATGAGGAGTACAAGCGAAGGATCCGGAATTCTCATTTTTTTAATTTTCCTTGCGGTTCGGTCAAGTTGGCTCGGCAAAAACGTGCCTTCCCGTAGAATCGCCTTTCATTTCATCAATGCTTCGAGTAAAGACCGCCATCTGGGTCGGGGCGCCAACGTCTTCAGCCTCCGGTCCGATCGGGTGAAACACAACGGTATAGCCGAAGCGTTTGGCGACATCTGCTGCCCAAGACTGAAATTCGTCCCGTGTCCATTCAAAACGATGGTCTTCATGCC
>JAPPDN010000378.1:2585-8531 GCA_028824575.1 Candidatus Poribacteria bacterium
TTCATGCCGAAAATTCCCACCCTGTAGATTCTCAAATTTCACGTTGTATTCTATGTTCGGTGTCGTCAACACAACCGTCCGTGGACAGGCAAACTCGAAAAGGATCCGCTCAAAAGCCGCGAGTCGTGATAGATCTAAGTGTTCAATGACTTCTACTACCGCGGCAGCATCGTATCCAGTCAAGCGTTTATCTCGATACCCAAGCGAGCCTTGAAACAAGCGGAGCCGTTCCTTCTGTTTCTCCGACAACCGGTCATAATGGAGACGTTCTTGTGCGATTTTCAGGCCGCGATGTGAGACATCCATTCCAACGATCTCCTCAAACTGCTTTTCAGCCAACAATTTACGGAGTAACTTTCCTTCACCGCATCCTAAATCCAGGACGCGTTTCGCGCCGGACTGCCTGAGACTCTCAGTCACCGTAGCCAAGCGGATTTCGTTCAGACCGATCCGTTCTTCAACTTGTGCCTCTCCTACTTGAACCGTTTCGTCAGTCTCTTGTGCCTCTTCCTCGCGTAATTGGGCGAGTGCCTCACGCGTAAGGTGTCGTTGATGCTTTAAGTAGCGACGGGCAATAGATTCTTGTTCTGGATGCTCAGCGAGCCAATCGTTACCATGCTTTAAGAGTTTTTCGATCTCTGCATCACCCACCCAATAGTGCTTCTCGTCGTCAAGTACAGGGATCAAAACGTAGAGGTGCGTGAGGAGTTCGCTCAAGCAACAGGTGTTTTCGAGTGTTACTGTAAAATAACGGCTCTGTCCCCAATCTGGGAATTGTGGGTCTAACCCGTGTTGTTCCGCTGTTACTGTATAACCCAGCGGCTCGAAAAGCCGTCGCAGCAATTTCTCTCCGCCGCGACAGGGTAAGATGGATAATTGTGCCGTTAGAGGGATCTCAGTCTCCACAAGTTGTGGACGCTCTTTGCATTTGCCGGACAACGCGCTGCTAAACACCCGCGCGATTGCGACACTCAAGAACGACGAAGCAACGTACGGACGGTCACTAACGTATTGCGCCAATGCGAAATTTTCTGCAAATTGCCCGTGAGGACGGCGGACAAGTGCAACCGAATCAACATCAAGCAGCAATGCTGCGGTGCATTTTTCGGGGCGCGCCTCCGGGTAGAAGACGTGTGCTTGCCCAAAAGTAAGTTCAAAAGATTGTAGCCGCGCAGGGTGTTTATGTAACAGATAACCGAGGTCTGTTGCGGGAGAATATGTGGTCGATATTGTCAATAGCATAGCAATTTTCGATTAAGGTTTATCCGCTCTATTTGATTTTGCTGGGGGGTTTTATCCCGTGTCTTGAAAGATACCAAAAACAGATTTTTTGTGCCGAAAAGTTACCAAATGGTAACTTTTTTCGTTCTTTGGTAATTTTCGGATCTATGCCGTAAACCCAGTCGCTGTATGGATTTGTAGGCGTTTTTTGTGTCATTTCCCGCTGCGGCAAAAAGTTACCAAGGCAAATGTGATATTGGCGTTGCTGCAGATTTTATGCAAGATATTTTTCAACTTATTTTTAGTATAGTATAATTATACTATGTTTTCGCGCGATTGTCAAGTTTTTTTAGTGTCATAGCGTAGCAAAATTTGTTTTAATCTCCTAAAAGCAGTATAATAGAATCAACTTCTCTTGTCAAAGACTTTGCACCGTAGAAATGTGATGGGCGTTACGCTCGGAGGACCGCCTGAAATGGCAGATTTTGATTCTCTTTCATATACACCGGTATATCCAGGTCCGAATGATGATGTGCTTGAGGCACAGGCACGCGTTTGCACAGGACCGCATCAGACACGTCCGTTGGGTGTGAACCCGTCGGATTTCCCGCAACCGGCACCCATTCTCGAAACAATTTTAAAATCCATAACGGGTGAACTCCCAGCATCGGATGCTGCATCAGCGGCACAGATGGGTGCGTTTTTCGCGGCGATGACGCTCCGCGCCTATTTCCCTAAAGCGACGCAGTGGAGTCCAGCAGAAGCAGCGGCGTTTCATAAATACCACTCGGCATTGACAGCACAACTGCCACCGGAAATTCAATACCTCATGAACCCTGAACAGGGTTATGTCCCCGCGAACGCGACGGAGGCAGTTGTCGTGAACGCGTTGGAAAAGATTTTACGGGCAAAACATTTAAGTTACGCCGAAACGCGTGAGATGTGCGAAGCGATCCTCAGCGACGCTGTCAACCCCGCGTTCAAAGGTGCCGCACTGATCGGGCAACGGATGAACCGTGAAACCTACGAAGAGGTTAGAGGTTATCTTGATGCGTTTTTCGGACCGGAAGCAGTTGAGCCAATTGATGTCGCGGCACTCACACATTTTGGGCAGCCTTACGATGGCGCGACGCGCTATTTTCGCCCGACACTTTTTGTAGCAGCGGTGCGTGCTGCACTCGGCGAGGCATCGCTCCTCCATAGCGTGGACGCAATGCCGCCGAAAAACGGTGTGACAGAGGAGACAATCTTAAAGACTCTCGGTGCTAACACACAACTCTCGCTTTCGCAGACGGCTTCACTGATTACAGACGCATCGGTAGGATTTGGGTATATTAGTCAGCGTGAGTATTGTCGTGCTGCTTACGATTTGCGTGAATTGCGGGTGCATATCAAGAAACGTCCGCCTTGGGCAGCGACAGAAAAGGCACAGCAGTTCTTTTCGGCACGGGAGTCGAATTATATGGTGCTTGGTTACTACCATATCGGTTATGAGAAACCACTTCTGCAATTGGCGTGGGAACGCGGTTTTGATGCGGCTGTTGCTATCAAGGGTGAAGAAGGCACAAGCCACTATGCGCTGCGTCTCGGCAAACCGTCTACACCCGCTCCCGCGAGAAATGAAAATGCCAGGATGGCGGTCAACTATTCGCAAGGCTTTCGGCGTGTAGATGATGCGCGCGAAGACTTCGCGATGGATATAGACCCAGCGGTTTATGGATTCGAGTATGTGCGGAGTCCGCGTCCAGAAGTCGCGAGTACAGAAGCGTTTGCGGAATTAGGCATGGCGGCCCTATCCGGTGAAAAAGGACATATCTACGATAGGATCTTGCTGAACACGGCGATGGTAGATTACCTATTAGGGATTTGCCCTGAACCTGTAGAGGCATTTGCACGGACGCGGTCGGTAATGGACAGTGGGCGCGCGTTGGAACATTTGCGGGCGTATGTTAGAGACAGTCATCGGGTATAGCATTTTGTCAACATCAACAGCGCATCTCATAAATAGTTTGATCGTATTGGAAGAAACCCCCTAAATCCCCTTATCAGGGGACTTCAAGACAGAATGCGTAAGTCCTAATAAAATGTTTAAAACGAAACAGAGGTTATATTATAATGCAACTCGGATTTGTGAGCGCAATTTTGCCGGAACAGTCGCTGACAGAAGTCATCCAATTCGCGGCTGATACCGGTTTTGATTGCGTCGAATTGATGTGCTGGCCGAAGGGGAAAGCGGAACGGCGTTACGCCGGTGTTACACACGTTGATGTAGCGGATCTTTCAGATGCGGAAGCAGATAACATCCTACAATGTGTCTCAGATGCCGGGATAACGATCAGTGGCTTAGGCTATTACCCCAACCCACTGACACCTGATGAAACCGAAGCGGCTATCTACAGTGAACACCTTAAGAAACTGATTTTGGCAGCAGAACGTCTGTCAATAGACATCGTGAACACGTTCATCGGCAGAGATCAGACGCGCACGATAGATGAGAATTGGCACCGCTTTCAGCAGGTCTGGGAACCACTCATTCACTTTGCCGCCGACCACGGCATCCGCGTCGGTATTGAGAATTGCCCAATGTTTTTCACCGAGGACGAATGGCCCGCTGGACAGAACCTCGCCTACTGCCCCGCCGTTTGGGAACGCATGTTTACGGAAATCCCATCCCCGAACTTCGGACTCAACTTCGACCCATCCCACTTTATATGGCTCCAGATGGACTATCTGAAACCGCTTGTTACCTTCGCCGATCGAATCTTCCACGTGCATGCGAAGGATGTACGGTTAGACAGGGCAAAGCTTGATGAAGTCGGTATCCTCGCAACGCCTTTGTCCTATCATACACCGAAACTGCCGGGACTTGGCGATGTCGATTGGGGCAGCTTTTTCTCCGTCTTGAGTGATACTGGCTACCAAGGCGCGGTCTGTGTTGAAGTAGAGGATCGGGCTTATGAAGAGACGTTAGAAATGCGACAACGCTCTTTGCGGCAGAGCCATCTTTTCCTGAAACAGTTCATGGGGTGAGAGATGGATAGCCACGATTGGTTGGACACAGAATGCGCGGCACTGGAACAAGCCGGTTTACGCCGTCACCTCCGCACTGTCATGAGCGCGCCCACGGGAACAATCAACCTCGATGGACGCGATGTTGTGCTGCTCGGTTCAAATAATTATCTGGGGTTAAGCACACACCCACAAGTGATCGCCACCGCTGTTGAGGCGACGCGAACTTTCGGCACAGGGGCAAGTGGATCGCGTCTCATCTCCGGGAACAGCGAACTCTACACAACGTTAGAAACCAACCTCGCCAAAACGAAGCACACTGAAGCCGCGCTGGTCTTCAGTTCCGGGTATGCTGCCAATACGAGTGTTATTCCGGTACTCACAGGTGAAGACGACCTCATCTTAAGCGACGCACTTAACCACGCCAGTATCATTGACGGGTGTAGACTCAGCCGTGCCACTAAGAAGGTTTATCGGCATTGCGATGTGGAACATCTCAAGATTTTGTTATCGGAATCGACCGCGTTCCGGCGGCGACTCATCGTGACGGATGGTGTTTTCAGCATGGATGGCGATATTGCACCGCTACGGGATATTTATGAAGTCGCTACACACTACAATGCGATGTTACTGGTAGATGACGCACACGGGTTCGGTGTGTTAGGAAAAGATGGAAGCGGGACTGTCGCACATTTCGGACTGGAAGGGACAGATATTATTCGGATGGGCACGCTTAGCAAGGCAGTTGGCGCGCTCGGTGGATATATTGCCGGGAGTCGCGCGCTAATTGAATTAATCATCAACAAGGCACGTGGCTTTATTTTTACGACAGGATTACCACCTGCGACCTTGGCAGCGGCGAATGCTGCCCTTAATGTAATACGTTCTTCGCCTGAACTACGGCAACGTTTATCCTCACATGCGAGATGTCTTAAAACTGCATTGACTAATTTGGGGTACACCCTATTGCCGAGCAAAACGCAGATCCTTCCGGTAGTGTTAGGACACCCTCAACAGGCAACAAGCGTTGCGGATGCCCTACTCGCCGAGGGAGTGTTCGCGCCAGCGATCCGTCCCCCAGCTGTGCCGCCGGACACGAGTCGTCTACGGCTTACCGTTATGGCAACACACACTGAAGCAGAGATACAACAGGCGATTGCTGGGTTTGCAACGGTTTTTCCCAAGACCCGTTAGCAGTTTGTAATCCTGGGAATCTAAAAATCCCGAAAATCTTGATTCAGACAATTAGCACCCACCGAAACGCTTTATCCTCATAATTGAATGGCCCTGCCAAACTACCCTTTATTCCTTGATTTTTTTCCCACCTCGTGGTATACTGCGTCAAATCTTAGTGAAAGGCAGCGGAATTAAAAATGAGCACTAAAGCACATGTAATCGATTTTGAAAAACAAGACCCAATCGACCGAGGCACTGGCGTGAAAACTGTCCCGTTAGCCGGTAAATGGCTCGACTCCACCTCACTGACCAACGGCGTGACGATGTTTGACCCCGGCGCAGCGATCGCACGCCACTATCACAACTGTGATGAATCTGTCACAATTCTCGAAGGCGAGGCCTCCTGTGAGGTTGATGGCGAAGTCTTTACAATGAAAGCCTACGACACGACATTCGTTCCCGCTGGCATCCCACACCGGTTTTGGAATGAAAGCAATGCCCAATATTATCTACATCCTCTCGGACGATCTCGGCTATGGC
>JAPPDN010000709.1 GCA_028824575.1 Candidatus Poribacteria bacterium
CTAACGCTTTCCACTTTTGCGTTCTGAACTGTGATTTTTCTGATTGCTATGATTTCCATGATAAGAGCACCTATCACAAGCAACTGCAAACCGAGTCCTGACAACGAATCAGTTCCCCGGGAACGCCATCTTTGTAGAAACTTCAACTCCGCAATCAGCATCTTATTTTCCATCAGAGATCTTATCAGAAAAATCAGAAAAATCACAGAAATCACAGTTCAGGCTTAATAGGACGAGAATGGCACGAAAAATCGCTAAATTGACACTTATGGTGCAGTTAGAAACTTGTAGCGGTAAGATTGTCACTTTATAGTAAAGCCCATAATTATTTCGACGCGCGATTGATCGTAGGGGCTGGGGAACCCAGCCCTTACGATCAGGCAATGTGGGTTGCTATCGTGGTGTGTCAATTTATTTTCGTACTTTACTATAATGTCTGAACTGTGATTTATAGGACTTAGGGATTACTCGGATAAGCGTGAAACCCAACGCTTTGGCTTTGAAGTTCCCGGTATCTTGCGGGTGTAAAGTTGGGTTTCACTCGGTCTGTGGTAGATGTAGTGTATATGAAGTGAGTGCGTTTCTCTATGACTTGGCGGGTTTTGGTGGCATCCGTTCTACCCAACCTACGATCTAAGCACTCTCGGGAAGTGTCTTCAACCTCAATTTTGGGCGACTATTATAAGTTAGAGTTCATTCACATGCGCCCGAATTTTCTGAAAAGCATCTAAAATCAGTTGCATATCGTCTGTATCGCCTAAAAACATGGCGTGGCTGAAACTGCAAACCTCTTCGCGATAAACGCGTTCTGCCTCTGGACAATTGAGCGTGCTGTAGTCAATCGCACGGTCTCCAAGATATTTGCGGGGCAAACCGAGTTGGTCAAATAACTCTGGATTGCCGAAGGGACCTTCGTTATATATGGGTTCACCGTGTGCGCCGACACCACATGAGATTCCCTCTGCGCTGAGTGCTTCCATGAACCGCCCGCGTGAAATACCGCCAAACTCCTCGGAAACGAACCGGAAATCCCAATAGTAAAAACACCAGCGTGTGACACGCGCGTCGCGCGGGATCGGATGGAGTCCCTCTATCGCTTCCATGCCTTTGGAAAGATAGGCGATGTTTCGCTCGCGCGTCTCGACCTGTTCCTCAAACCGTTCGAGTTGACATAAAAGCAGCGTCGCTTGGAAGTTTGTCATCCGCATGTTCAACTGTGCGAAGCTGCCTGCTTTTCCTGCGAGTTCTTCGTCGTTTGTTATCACCATCCCACCTTCGCCACAGGTCAAGGTTTTGCCCATCTGGAAACTGAATGCACCGAGGTGTCCAATGGAACCCATCCCTTTTCCGCGCCACTGTGACCCGTGTGCATGTGCACAATCCTCAATTACTTTAAGATTGTGTTTCTCGGCAATCTCCATAATTGCGTCCATATCTGCGGGGTAGCCGCCGTTGTGTACGGGAATAATCGCGCGTGTTCGTGGTGTAATCGCTTTCTCAATCGCATCGGGAGCAATATTGTAGGTGAGTGGATCAACATCAACAATCACCGGCACGGCGTTGACGCACACAGCCGATGTCCCTGTTGCCACAAATGTGAGTGCTGGAACGATAACTTCGTCGGCTGCCGTGATGCCAGCAGCCTTTAGCGCGCACTGCAATGCTACGGTGCCGTTGGCGAGCGGGATTCCATATTTTGCGTCCTGAAACGCGGCAAATTTTTCACCGACTTCATCGACTTTCTCGCGTCGGTTCCAGGCACCACTTCGTAAGGTTTCTAAAAGTGCGTTCTCTTCGGTTTTATCAAAGATGGGCCAGCTTTTACCTAATCCGCCTTTGACAACGGGTTCACCCCCATTTATTGCTAACTTTGCCATATCTATGTCCTCCTTTTTTGTCCCTATTTACTGGGCATCTTCTCTATCTACCTCTAATAAATTCAGTCTCTGTTTACGAATCCTCTGTATCGGTGCTATAGTAAAACCTATAGTTAATTGGGCACTCTCAAACAGTCTGAATACCTATAACAGGCATTCAGACTGGAAACCCAAACTAACAGTTTATGCTACAAAGATATTTACTTATTTACGGGCTTCACTACTATATCCTCAATTGGGTTCTGACCGATCCATAATTGATGAAGTCTTGTCAATCCTTCGAGAGGTTTATATCCATAATTTGGTTTTCATTGAGCCGTAAGTACAGAAGTTTTGTCAATCCTTAAAATTCTACAATTTGCAAATTTGGAATTTGTTTGCGGAGTTCACGGATCGATTTCATATTTTGAATCGGATTCTCTTGGATATTTAAATATCCGAGATTCTTAAGATTTCCAAGGACGCTCATGTCGCTGATTTGATTATTCCTGAGTAACAGCGCTATAAGTTCTGTCAAGCCAATAAGTGGTGAAATATCGCTGATTTGATTATCCGAAAGATATAACTCTGTAAGTTTTGCCATCCCCGCAAGTGGTGAAATATCGCTGACTTGATTATTCCAAAGTGATAACCGCTTAAGTTTTGCCATCCCCGCAAGTGGCGAAATATCGCTAATTTGATTACGGTCAAGAGCCAAAAAACTGAGATGCTTTAGTCCAGCGAGAGGCTCTATATCGCTGGTATGACTATTGGTGAGTGATAGAGATCTCAGCTGCTTTAATTCGCTGCAAAATTTTATATCTTTGATTCGCTGATCACTGACACCTAAGGATTCCAAGTGCCTTAGTCTTGCAATTGGCGTAGTGTCCCGAATGTGATTACGCACGATCCATAACTTTTTAAGCCGCGTTAATTCAGTAATGGCGGTAATGTCGCTAATTTGATTATTTACGAGCGTTAATTCTGTGAGTTGCGGCATTTCAGCAATCGGCGTGAGGTCTGTAATTTGGCAGTTCCGAAGTGACAATTTTGTGAGTTGTTCCATTTCAGTGAACAGTGTAATATCCACAATTTGGTTGCTATTAAGTAATAAACTCGTCAGCTGCGTCAAACCTGTGATTGGCGCAATGTCACTGATTTGATTTAGTTCAAGTTTTAACTCCGTAAGTTCGGGCAATTCTGTGAGTACGCTAAAGATATGCGTTGCGTCACTCATCTGATGCCGTTGGAGTTCTAACTCTGTGAGTTGTTTTAACGCTGCGAGGGGTGTAATATTATCTATTTTGTTGTTGGAAAGTCGTAATCTGTTAAGTTTAGTCAAACCAGTGAGCGGGGTGATGTCACTGATTTCATTACGACTGAGTTCTAACTCTGTGAGTTGTTTTAACGCTGCGAGGGGTGTAATATTATCTATTTTGTTGTTGGAAAGTCGTAATCTGTTGAGTTTAGTCAAATTAGCGAGCGGGGTAATGTTTTTAATTTCGTTGCTGTCAAGCCATAAACTTCCTAAATTTGTTGCTTTTTCCAATCCGGTCAGATCTTTTATGCCTCTATGCATGGTCATCAGACGTTTTAACGCTCTCAAATCTTCTTCTAAAATAGGTTTGCTTGGGTCTAAACCGAGTTCTGCTCGCACGGCAGCGGCTAAGTTTTTATCAGGTATTACTTTCGGTTTTACAAGTGAACAGTTGAGGAAAACAGCAAGAATCAGGAAAAGAAGGGAAAAATGTTTCATAGCATTAGATCCTATTAATTGAGGAACATGGTGTCCACTAAGTGAATTGGAACTTTAAGAGGCAATTTGTTTGATGTTGATTGGATTATAGCATCTTGTGGTAGAAATTGTCAATATTGTCTGAAGTGCGTTTGTAGTCGTGCGATTCATCACATATTCTAAAAGCATGTTTGACGGGCAATAAATTGCCCTACTACAAACCAGGACAAGCGTGTATAACGGGCAATAAATTGCCCTACTACAAACCAGTAGCGGATTTAATAGGAATCTGTTATAGTAATCTTCAGAAACCTAAAACTGCATGCAGCTTATGCAATCGATGAACCAAACACTCACGGCGATAGAAGGTCTTACAGTAGGCCACGCAACCGACGCAGTTGCTCGGACGGGATGTACCGTTGTCCTCTGTCCAGCAGGTGCGACAGCAGGGGTTGATGTGCGGGGTGCTGCACCGGGGACACGTGAGACAGATGCTCTCCGTCCCGGACGCTTAGTTCAAAAAGCACACGCCGTGCTACTGACCGGTGGAAGTGCTTTTGGATTAGATGCTGCAGGTGGGGTTGCCCAGTATCTTGAAGAACAGAACGTCGGCTTTCCTGTGGGTTCCGTCCGCGTACCGATTGTTCCGGCTGCTGTAATTTTCGATTTGGGTGTCGGAGATGCACAGGTGCGTCCTGACTGTGAGATGGGGTATCAGGCGTGCCTGAATGCGACAGACGAACCGGTGGCGATGGGTACTATCGGGGCAGGCACAGGTGCTACTGTCGGCAAAGCTCCCGGTGTTATGTCTTCTCCGGGGGGGATTGGTTCGGCGTGTAAATATCTTGATTCGGGATTGATTGTCGCCGCGATTGTGGTTGTGAATGCGTTAGGAAACGTTGTGTGCCCAAATACGGGTGAAATTCTCGCAGGCGGGAAAGAAGATGATAGTTTTGTGGACATCACAGAACGGCTGTTGGATGCGAATTTGGTTCCGGGGACAAACACGACGATCGGTGTTGTCGCTACAAATGCAACACTTACGCCTGCGGAGGTGAACCGAGTCGCAGAGATGGCACACGATGGCATGGCGCGTGCGGTCCGACCGTCACATACAATGTTTGATGGGGATACGCTTTTTTCGCTCGCTACAGGGGCACACACTGGAAGCGGTGTAAATACTGTTGGAATCTTAGCAGCAGAAGTTGTCGCGGAGGCGATTGTGAACGCGGTAACCGTTTAACCCCGTAAATCCCCCTTATCAGGGGGACTTTAAGATGTAACGCGTAAATCCTACGTTTAAATCGGTTGTCCTTGCATTTCTGCTGGAATGTCAATGCCGAATTCATTTAGCACTGTCGGTGCGATGTCGTATATGCTTTTAGGAGACACACTTCCGATTTGTCGCGAGCCGGAGGTCGCTCCGACAAAAGCGGATTTGAGAATAAAAATACCGTTCTCCGCGTGGTTACAATCATCGGGACCCGTATCGTTTTCATAAGTATAGATGCTGTTGTAGCCGACGCTTCCCACTGAACGCCAAAAGAGATTGCCGAAATAGACGATGAGATCCGGCGGAATATTCTGGCATTCTCGGTAGACCTCTTCGGGTTTGAAGACACGCGTGTTGATGTTATTTCCATCTTCGTCTACGATGGCTTCAAGTTGTGCCTTCAAGTCATCGCGGACGTTTTCATAGTCTCCAGTGCTAACGGTTCCGTGAGGTTCTCTGCCTTCAACGTTTATAAAAATCCGTCCGTAATATCCGCCTTCTCCCCACGCCTTCGTTTTTTCCCAATCCACCATATCTGGTGTCCATCGTGTAATCTCTTGCGGCTCAGTTTTAAGCGTTAGGTAACCGTGCTTTTGGAGCCATTCGTTGACGCAAATCCCACCGTCCATCCGGTTCGCGCCGTGGTCAGAGACAACTAAAATGGTTGTATCTTTGTCCACACACGCTAAAGTTTCTCCGAGTTCTGCGTCAAGTATACGGTAGTAATTCCGCATCGTCTCAGAGAACGGCGAATTCGGTTCATATTTCCGATGCGTTGTATCCCAAAATCGCCAGAAGGCGTGATGGAGTCGATCAGAACCCATCTCAACCATCGTGAAGAAATCCCAATCTTTTGTCTTAATCAGATGGCGTGCGAGTTTGAAGCGTTCGGTGGTCATCTTGAGAAGTTGTTGTTCCAGTTCAGCGCGCCGGTCGGTTCGGAAATTTGGAATGTCAATCATGTAATCGCTTGCGACCTGATCAACTTCCCGCGACAGTCGCCTTGGGAAAGTCCATTGTGAATTGCGGTCAGGTGTGAGGAAACTGGTGACCATCCACCCCGGAAACGGCTTGGCGGGATAGGTGAGCGGCACGCCAAGAACGACCGATTTCTTTCCAACTTGTCCTAACAAGTCCCAGAGGGTTGGCACTTTCACGGCGTGTGCGTTAGCGATCGTCAAAGCATCGTAGGAGTAGTCTTTGCGGTTCCGAAAGCCATAGATACCAAGCTCACCGGGATCGCGGCTCGTCATCATGCACATCCATGCTGGCACGGTGATAGGTGGGATTGTGCTTTCTAATTCACCGTAGATGCCTTCTTCCATTAAGCGATGTGTGTTGGGCATCTCGTCTTTGAATGTGTCAAAGACGAGTTCCGGCGCGGCACAGTCCCAACCGATAATGAGTACTCGTTTTTTCATATCTTCATTTTAAATCACGGCTTGTGATCGGTATTAACAGGCGGTTCGTCGTTGTCAAGGAACCGCTCGATCGTGTTTCGCGTTGCCGGGCGCGTCCGGAAATCGGCAACCCACGGTTCACGGAAGTACGCTTGCTTTTCACGCGGTAAAGCGGACAGCACTTCAGGCGGAATCCGTAGACGGTGCCAATGTGTTGCAAGATGCGCATAAGCGTTTAGGACTGCTACACGCGGTGTCTCGCGTTGCCACACAGGACCGGCGTGACACAGGTTTTCCGTGAAGAAGATTGCACTGCCAGCGGGGCATTCGTAGGTCATCAGGAACGGGCTGCGCTTCCCGTCCTCTAACGACATGTGGTCAGGATGCATCGGGAAGTTGGATTTGTGGCTCCCAGCAATAAAGTGCGTCGCTCCATCATTTTTGGAAACATCTGTCAGTTCAAAGACGACGCGCACCATGCCAGCGTGGATCTGCCCGTTGTTGACGCGATACCCGAAGATCGGATCCGCCTGCCTCGGTCCACCCCCATGGAGTTCACCGTGTCGCCGCCCTTTTTCGCGCCAGACGGAGAAAGTGCTCTCTAATCGGACCTCGGGTCCGATGATTTCGTGTAGGACATCAAGGACGTTAGGGTGATCAATCAGCACGCTCGCGGGGCCCCCCGGTACGGCACGGTGTTCCGGTGGTAAGGATTCTTTATCATGATGTATCTGGTCAATCTGCTCAACGATTGCCTCTATTTCGTCGCGCTCAAGGATCGCGGGACGCACGAGGAATCCACTTAAGTCAAATCGAAATTTTTCTTCATCAGTCATAGGTTGCTATCTCCTTGTTGCTTTCGTGGAATAACGATTAGCCGTCTGCCATCAGCTGTCAGTAAAGATCGCGAGCGACAAGAAACACCCAAGCAAAAACACTCGCTCCTACAAAGATCACGAGCGACAAGAAACACCCAAGCAAAAACACTCGCTCTTACAAAAGAAAGCACCTTATACCAGAGTAAAATTATGCCCAGCGGGGTTTTCCTCCGCCGAACCGCTGCTCGCTGATGTTCCAGAGTTCAGATAGACCGAGTTGCCGGATGTGTTCAATTCCGGGTAGGAACGGATCATTTACGCGGGTTAGCCACGCTTGAAGTTCCGTCTCTAATTCTGCCCGAAGTCCTTGTGAGTCGGCATCGTCTATGAGATTGTTCAATTGATATGGGTCGTTGTCGTTGTCATAGAGCAGCCAACCTGAGCCGTCGTAATGGCGGGCGTAGGTGTGCCGATGCGTTCGGACCCCGCGCCACTCGCGGATACCGAAGTGGAAGCCTTCACTGCCATGCAACGGTACGCCAAGGAAGCCAGATTGTGGCTCGTCAATAGTGTTGCCGAGCATCGCCTCTGAAAGGTCAATACCTTCCACGCCCTCAGGGATCGGTAAGTCACTAAAGGATAGCATTGACGGCATAAAATCGACGAGGCTTAGCAAAGTGTCACGGGTAACGCCTGTCGGTATTTTACGGGGCCAGCGGATCATGAACGGGATACGACTCGATTCTTCCCACGGACGCTCTTTTCTGACGTGTCCGTGGCTGCCGAGCATATCCCCGTGATCGGATGTATAAACGAGAATGGTATCGTCTGCAATACCGAATTCGTCGAGTGCCTGCATCAAGCGTCCGAGGTTTTCATCTAACGCTGTGATATGGGCGTAGTACCCAGAGAGGTCTTTCCGTGTTGCGGGTGTGTCTACAGCATTCGGACGTAACTGAATCTCCTCCGGCGGGTACATCTCCTTGTAGCGTTCAGGGACATGTTCATAAGGATTATGTGGCGGCCCCCAACTCATATAGAGGCAAAACGGTTCATCAACGTGTTCGCGGCAGTATTGAATCGCTTGATCCGTCTGGAAATCCGGTTCGTAGCCTTCAATCTGCATCTGGTTTCCATCAGAGTCGTGATAAGGCGCATTGAAATAGTTATGGTGGCAATTCCAGCCGACCCAATGATCGAAGCCAAAGCGCATCTCAGGCGTGATAAACTTATCTCTCGGCATACCACCGAGATGCCATTTACCGATGTAACCGGTTGCGTAGCCAGCATCCTTAAAGACCTCCCCTACACCTGTTTCGGACAACGGAAGCGGCAGATCGTTGGAGACTGCCTTATGGTTCAAAGGATACTTGCCTGTCATGAGGCATCCACGCGCAGGCACACATATCGGGACGTTAGTGAAGGTGTTCGGAAAAAACATCCCC
>JAPPDN010000774.1 GCA_028824575.1 Candidatus Poribacteria bacterium
TAAGGTTGTGCCACGAGCGGACTTAAGTGATACCCCTTCTTTTTAAACCCCCGACTCTTCGTGCCATCAGCATTGACAATTGCGCCGGACTCATAAAGCGAGAGATCAAACTGTGCAGTCTCCCACGTATCCTTTTCGTTGGGATGATGGATACTGTGATAGGAATCGTAGGGTCCCACGAGATAGCCGAGTTCTTTCGCCTTCGCGACAGCGGTCGGGTGTCGAAAGCCGTCCTGCCACGAGTCAGCACCAAGCCAGAGCCTGTCCAATCCGTTTTCAGCAAATTGTTCCAGCAGCTTTACAGAGAGACCGTCACCCCACTCGTCTGGATGCCGTAGCGTGTCGGAAAACGCGGCGTAGAACAGTAGACAATTGCGGCGATACACTTCCGTGAGCGATAGCGTGGGGACGTCTCGTGAGATTAACGTTTCTGTCTCTGATGTAAGGGGAATTTCTGTCCAAAGGTTTGGGTTGTAAAAATCAGGCTTTTCGAGTTGTTCACTTATTGCACGACTGACAACCCGCCGGACATATTTAGATGGATGTGCCGATTGCGCGATTTCACGAATTGCTTTCTGTGCCTCTGCATTCAATTGCGTCCAAATCTGCGTCGCAACGCCGCTATCACCACTTAGCCGTGTTGCAAACGTTTGCCAATCCGTTACATTATATTGACTGAGGAGTTTACCGCCCCAGAGGTAGACATGCGCAGCACCGAGTAACTTCTCTGCAGCAGGCGTTTTCTCAATCTTTTCAGCGAAAGAAACGAATTCAGCGTTCTGTTGTAACCAGTGTCGGTACTGTTTGGCAGGTGCGATTGGCGATGCTGTACCCAACGAGATACGCAAGCCGTATTTTCTTTTTTCCCAATTCGGTGTGAAGGTGTGCGATACCTCCATACCTAACGACGGGGCTGCTGTTTTATTGAACCGGATATGGTTGTTAAATGGATTGGTTAAAATGTAGGTAAGTGTTCGGTCAGTGAGGTCCAAACCCCAAAACGGCATTGAGAGACCCGCTGTTGTGTTTATCGGTCCCCGTTCGGATAAGAAATCCTGCCATTTAATGTCATTTTTGGGTACATAACTCCCCTCAAAAAGGGGCAAAATATAGCCACGGAGAGACTCGAAATCTTCAATAACGGGCCATGTTAAATTTAATGCCTCATTTGTCTGTTTATCCTGAATAAATTCAACAGATAGCGATTCGCCTATCAGTTCAAAGCGCACAGTGAGAAACCGATCTGCAATCCGCCAACTGACAGTATTGTCGTCTTGGGAGAATTCCGCGACATCGCCGAATCCGGGCTGCGCTGCCGAAATAGGCACTGCTGTTTCGGATTCTACAGGGTACGCATTTACGGCGAGGGATTGCGTCGCGATGTCAACTGTCCACATACCGTTGCTAAGACGGACAGTTTCAGGCACTGCACCGACATTGATAGCAGTCAAAAAAAGTATCCCTATAGATAAAATGTAAGATCGTGATCCGAACAATGGGGTTTATCCTCATTCAAAAAGCTGTGAAATTTTACACGAAAATCCTTCGACGACATCTTCGCCGGTAAGTGTATCTTCGCGTGTAAGCACTTTGATATCTGTCTCTGAACGATACACCGTTACCGTTTTTGCTACAGGTTCAACCACCCAAACGAGCTGCGTTCCGCCACTCAGATAGGTGAGTGCCTTTTCAAAGACACGGAACAAAACATCTGTTGGGGAAACGATTTCAACAGCCAGATCCGGTGGGATTGAAAATGCCTTACGTCTGTCATCTGGCAGTCGTTCTGTCGAAACGAACGCAATATCTGGTATCAGGAACCTATCGCCAATCTTAAAGCCGGTGTCCGATGTGTAAGCACGTCCCAGTTGATTTTCGCGAACATAGGTGCCTAAAGATAAAAATAAATTGGCACTAATATCACCGTGTTCTCCAGATGTCGGTGGCATCGGTATTAATTCTCCTTTCACATACTCATATCCCTCTAAATCGCTTTCAAGGAATTCCTCAAGCGTCATATCGGTTTCTATTGGTGTCGGAGGGATTACAACCTGTTCCGGGCCAGTTTTTAGAATATTCATCAGAATGCCTCCTTATTATCTCGCTAATTCTTCCCACAGTGCCCGATAAAAATTCATCACGCGCACAGGATCGGAACTACCAGCGATTTCTGCAAGCGTGTAGCCTGTATACCCGAACGCTTTCAACGATGTAAAGAGTTCCCGCCACGGATACTCACGGCGATGGAGTTCCGTAATATGTACTAAGCCGATTTTCCCTTTGACGAGGTCAAAGTTATTTTTAATGGTTCCGTTTTCCACTTCACCGAAATTAGAATTCCAGCAGACGTAGACGTTGTCGTGGTCAGCGACATCAATAATTGTGCGGATATGTCGGAGTTCGGAGGTGCCGCCACCGTGCACTTCTAACCGAATTTGTACGCCGAGATCGGCAGCGAATTCGCCACACTCGCGCAACGCCAATCCAATCTGTTCCAGTGTTTTTTCGACAGGCACTTCGTCAGGTAACCCATTTGGACGCACTTTCACACCGGGTGCTCCGACATCTGCTGCGAGTTGAGAATAGACCTTCGTACCTTCTATATTCTGTCGAACCGCATCCTGATCTACAGAATGGTAGTCAAATGCTGAACCCAAGCCGGCAATCTCAATCGGGGAATCGTCGAATTGTTGTTTTACGGCTGCGCGTTCGTTTGCAGAGAGTTCAACTTCAACGCCGTGGGCATGCGTTGTCCGCAATTCCACACCCGCAAACCCTGTCTCTACACAGTGTTCAATAATTGTAGGAATATCCCAATCTTTCGCCATATTATATGTAACTAAACCAAGCTTCATACTTTAGTTTTACGGGCTTGCAAGTTTCGCCCGCCTCCTCCTTATTCAAAAAGTTGTGCGACTTGACACGCAAACCCTTCAACGACATCTTCACCCGTGAGTGTATCTTCACATGTCAGTACCCTAATGTCTGTTTTAGAACGATAGACCATTACCGTTTCCGATACAGGTTTGAGCACCCAAACCATCCGGGTACCTGCTTCCAGATAGGCAAATGCCTTTTCCTCAACACGATGTAATATGTCTGTCCGAGAAACCACTTCAACAGCGAGATCTGGCGGAATTGCAAATGCAGTGCTTAAGTCATCAGGCAACCGGGCTGATGAAACGAACGCAATATCTGGCATTAACACCCGATCACCAATCTGGAAACCTGTATCTGGTACATAGACATCACCGAGTTGATTCTCACGAACGTACAGACCTAAAGGCAAAATGAGATTTATACTAATCTTACCATGTGCTCCTGATGTTGGTGGCATCGGTATAAGTTCTCCCTTCACATATTCATATCCCTCTAAATCACTCTCAAGAAATTCTTCAAGCGTCATCTTCTTGGGAGGTGGAAGTATTTCTTGGGTGACTCTATGAGCGTCTGGTTGTCTCATTTTCATTCCTCCATAATTAGTTTACCGTGTTTCAACGCCACCTATTCAAAAAGTTGTGAAACTTGACACGAAAACCCTTCAACGACATCTTCACCCGTGAGTGTGTCGTCAATTCCTAACACCCTGATAGGGGTTTCGGATCGATACACGCGTACCGTTTGTGAAGTGGGTTCGACAATCCAAACCATCTGTGTACCAGCTTCAAGATAAGCGAACGCTTTTTCAATCACACGCCGAAAAACATCGGAGGGTGAAACGACCTCGACGGCAAGGTCCGGCGGCACTGGGCATGCCCTGCTCGGATCATCAGGCAGATGTGCTGTTGCCAGAAAGGCAACGTCCGGTTTCAGGACGCGCTCGCCGACTTGAAAGCCTGTGTCCGGCGTAACCACCGCGCCGAGTTGGTTTTCTTCGACGTACGTCCCTAAACGCAAAAAGACCTTCGCGCTAATCAATCCATGTTCCCATGATGCAGCTGGCATCGGTATAAGTTCTCCCTTCACATATTCATATCCTTCTAAATCACTCTCAAGAAATTCTTCCAGCGTCATCTTCTTGGGAGGTGGAAGTATTTCTTGGGTGACTCCATGAGCATCTTGTTGTCTCATTTTCATTCCTCCGCAATTCGTTTACCTTGTCTCAATACTATCTATTCAAAAAGTTGTGAAACTTGACATGAAAACCCTTCAACGATATCTTCACCGGTCAGTGTATCTTCAAGCGTGAGCGTTTTGATGTCTGTTTGAGAACGATATACCGTCACGGTTTTTGCTATAGGTTCAATCACCCAGACAAGACGGGTTCCCGCGTTCAGATAGGCGAAAGCTTTTTCAATAACACGATACTGAATATCTGTTGGTGAGACGACTTCAACAGCGAGGTCCGGTGCTACAGGGGATGCTTGACGCTTGTTCTCAGGCAACCTCGCTGTCGTCACAAACGCGATATCTGGTTTAACCAATCGGTCGCCCAATTTAAAATCTGTATCTGCTGGATACAAACGCCCCAACTTATTTTCGCGAATGTGAACACCTAACAGTAAACTAAGGCTCATGCTTATTTCACCGTGCTCCATTGTCGGTGGTGCCATCGGTATTAACTTTCCTTTCGCGTATTCATACCCCTCTAAATCGCTCTCCAGAAACTCTTCCAACGTCATATCGGTTTCCAGCGGTGCGAGGGATATTGTCGCTTGTTCATATCCATTTTTTGGAATGTCCATCAGAATCTCTCCTTCTTCAATGCTACTTATTTCAATTGCATCACACTGCGTTTTTTGTTATAATGTTCCTTAAACCAATACAGTAAGGAGAACACCTCCATGGCTTATGCACTTGAAGACGAATTTGGTGACATTATCGGCAAAGCCCGCCGCGGGCAAAACCTATCTCAAAGCGAAATCGCAACTGCTGCGGGTATTACAGAAACAGAACTTTCTCGTATGGAACAGTATACCTTAAAACCGACAGAAACGCAAGTGTTTCGGCTCGCAGAAGTCCTGAATTTGGACGGTGCCAAGTTGCTCGATATTGCGACAGAACAGTGGGAACCTGAACCGCCCCAGCAGACGGGCGACGCGAACCTTGAGGTTATCACAATTAGCGCGCCCGTCGGAGGGTGGCCCGTCAACGCCTATCTTTTGATCTGCAAAGCCACCGACGATGCTGCGATTATTGACACCGCCGCGCATCCAGACCTCATCTTGGAACAGCTCGATGCCCGTCCTGTGAATCCGACGACGATACTCCTGACACACGCCCATAGCGACCATACTGATGGATTACCGCAGCTTCAAACCGAAACCGGATGTGAGACCTACATCCATAAGAACGAACCGAAACCGCGGAGCAACAAAAAACTACGCGAAGTAGCACACAGTGATGTCCTTTCCGTCGGTGAACTCATGGTTAGCGTGGTGAATACACCCGGACATACACCGGGTGGGTGTAGTTTCCTGACGCAGAACGTAGCATTTGTCGGCGATGCCATTTTCGCTGGCTCTGTTGGTGGCCCTAACATTTCCTATCAGGATGAAATTGAGAGCGTTCGGGACAACCTATTATCACTCCCAGACCCAGTTAGGCTCTTTCCGGGACACGGTCCCTCCACCACCGTCGGTGAGGAAAAACTGCACAACCCATTTTTCTAATTTTTAAACCATGGATCTCCGCAGATCGTTTTCATCGCTGTCGAAAAATGGGTTTTCGGGTAAATTAACCCACCTTGGAATGAAAAGGAAGATGAGGTCTATCAATAGCATGTAGGTGGCACCACTAACGGAAGGTTCAACTTTTGCTCTCTTATCTCCTCCAGCGTTTTCTTTCGATCGGTCTGTCCCTATTAGCGGTATCGCTCCTCGTTTTCCTGATGGTGCATCTCATTCCCGGCGATGCCGCTGTCGCTATTTTGGGAGAACGTGCCACCGAAAAAGCACTCGCCGAACTGCGGGCGGAAATGGGACTCGACAAACCGCTATACCACCAATACGCTAAATTCTTGTGGGATGCCGCACACCTCGACTTTGGACGCTCCTTTAAAACGAAGCAACCCGTGGTCGATGAAATCAGACGCTATTTCCCGGCAACGGCTGAATTAACCCTCGCAGCGATGGCATTTTCGATTATATTCGGCATCGCTGCTGGCATTATTGCTGCTATCTCGCGTGGAACGTTTTTGGATTACTTCTCCATGTCGGTATCCCTGGCTGGCATCTCCATGCCAATCTTCTGGCTTGGACTTATGCTCATTCTCCTTTTTTCCTATTTCCTGCCAATACTACCAAGCAGTGGCCGGTTGGATGTCATCTTGGATTTAGATGTTCAGACACGCACTGGATTTTATCTTATTGATACACTGCTGACAGGAAACTACGCCGCCTTTAAGAGTGCCATTGTCCATCTCATCCTCCCCGCGATTACGTTAGGCACTATCCCATTAGCGATTATTGCCCGGATGACGCGTTCCAGCCTGCTTGAAGTGCTGAATCAGCCGTATATTACGACGGCTTATGCGAAAGGCTTACCGCGGTGGAAAGTTATCAGCAAACACGCCATGAAAAATAGTATGGTGCCTGTCTTGACGGTTATCGGCTTAGAATTCGGTTATCTGTTGGGTGGCGCGATTTTAACCGAACATATCTTTTCTTGGCCCGGACTCGGTTCATGGTTGCGTGCCGCCGTTGAGGCTCGCGATGTCCGTGCCGTGCAAGGTGGCGTGCTTTTTGTTGCAACAGTCTTTATGCTTGTTAATCTTATCGTGGATATGTTGTATGCCTACTTCGACCCGCGTATCCGAGTAGGAGACGAAGCCAAATGAACACTCCAATAACCGCCAGCAGCCAACAACATATCTTTCGGAAACTCTTAAAACACCGTTCCGCCACTATCGGGGCATCTATTATCCTATTTTTTATTTTCGTTGCCATCTTTGCGCCGCTTATTGCGACACACGACCCAAGACAAGCCAATATCGTTGAACGCCTCCAGGGTGGATCCGCTTCGCACTACCTCGGTACCGATAAGGTGGGACGCGATATTTTCAGCAGGATTGTCTATGGTACCCGTATCTCTCTGAAGGTTGGACTCATCGCGATGACCTTTTCCGTTGGGTTTGGCACACTATTTGGTGCAGTCGCTGGTGACTACGGTGGACGAATTGACAACCTGATTATGCGCGTAATGGATATGATGCTTGCGATGCCGAGTATCCTGCTCGCGATGGTTATTGTGACGATTCTGGGGCAAAGTCTTACAAATGCGATTATCGCTGTATCAATCGTCTATATATCACCATATGCGCGGATCCTGCGCGCCGCAGTTCTTAACGTTCGCGCATTAGACTATGTTACCGCCGCGAAGGTTATTGGTGCCAGCAACAGCCGTATCCTTTTTACCACTGTCCTCCCGAACTGCCTTGCCCCGTTGATTGTCCAAGCAACCTTAGGCATTGGCGCAGCCATTTTAGATGCAGCAGGACTCAGTTTCTTAGGACTCGGCGCAGAAATCGGCGAACCTGAATGGGGGGCAATGCTTAACGAAAACCGAGATCTCATCCGCCGCGCGCCTTTAGCTGTCACTGCTCCCGGTGTCGCGATCTTCCTGATTGTCTTAGGCTTCAATCTCCTCGGTGATGCCCTTCGAGATGCCCTGGATCCGCAAATAGATTAAGGTTAAACTTGTTCAGGTTAACGTGAGTTTGAAAATAAAAATTGAAGATCGCGTAGGGAATCAACGCCAAGCGCGCGTGTGGCATTCGTCGGGGTTGAACGGAAGCCTATTAAAAATCGCACATAGCACAGCGTTTTCAAGTAACCGAGAAACCTGAAATCACCAAAAACCGAGTGAAACCCGGGGACCCACCCGTTACTCGGAAGAGGCCTACGTCCATATTCGTATTTTATTCTTCAACCGACGTCGAATTATCAAACTCACGTTCAGGTTAAACACAAAAACAAAATCTGACTCACACAAACCAAGATTTTTTTTGACACCTCCTTCTCTTTGTGGTATAATTGAATGCAAATTTGACCCATTGAGGTTTAATGTTTTATGAAATCTGGTTTAAAGTTTCACTTTTTGAAAATGAGTCTCAATATCATGAACCCGAACTTAACAGATTATAAATTACTTCCCCTCTCTAATACTGGAAACCCACGATTTACCCCCCATATATTTCTCACGCTCATCGGTGTAATACTGTGCCTTTCTATTGTTTCCGCTGAAGCAGCAACGCGAGAATATTGGATTGCTGCCGAGAAAGTCGAATGGAACTATGCACCGAGCGGACAAAATCTCATTAGACCAGAGATGGGATTGGACGTTTGGGGCAAAGCACTCGTCTATGAAAAATACCGCTACTTCCAATACACCGATAATACCTACACAACACAAGTTGAACAACCTATATGGATGGGTATTCTCGGACCGCAATTGCACGCTGTTGAAGGCGACAGCGTAAAGGTGCATTTTCTTAATCGCGCCGATAAACCGCTCAGTATTCACGTTCACGGGTTACAATACGATGAAGACAACGAAGGCGCGGATATGAAAGGATCCGGGGGTGCTG
>JAPPDN010000056.1 GCA_028824575.1 Candidatus Poribacteria bacterium
CCTCGACGCTGAGGGAAGTTGGGAAGACGATGAGACAGAATGCCGCGTCGCTGTCGTCTTTGGACCACAACACGGGCCCGTGACAGCAATGCAAGTTGAGCAATGCCTACGTGTCGCTTATCGGTTCGGATATGACGATCTCGTCTTTGCGGGTTTCAGTTTCGACGGTGCCGCACAAGCCACCATCCAAGATGACCTGAATCCCAATGTCCGTATCCATATCGCGCACATCAATCCAGATGTCGCAATGGGGGACCTACTGAAGGAAACACCTTCAACACAACTGTTTACCGTGTTCGGAATGCCACGCACACAACTTGAAGAAACAACCGACGGGGAATACTTCGTCAAAATGGAAGGCGTAGACATCTACAACCCCATAGACCACACTGTGAATTCTGCAGGCGCGGACAAGGTCGCTGCGTGGTTTGTTGATTCCGATTACGACGGTCACACCTTCTGCATCACGCAAGCCTTCTTTCCGGACAAGTCCGCATGGAACAAGATCGCCCGTGCCCTCAAAGGTGTTATTGACGAAGACCAATTTGAAAAGTTCAGCGGCACAGAATCTTTACCATTCTCTGCTGGCAAACACGCCTGCGTCGCCGTCAAAGTCATCGACCCACGCGGAAACGAAGTCATGCGCGTGCATAATTTAGGGAAGCAGTATTAAAAGTAGCAGCCACGCTCCATGTGCCATAATCGTTACCAGCATCCAAGCAAGGTAGGTGCGGTTTCCCAACCGCACCGGTACCACTCCGAATATTTTTCTTTCCCATCGGGACAGCATGTGTAAAGAGTTTGACATCGTGTTTTAGATTGTGATATACTTAAAGTGTCTACCTGAACTTGGCTATATTATTTAATCCAACTTCCGAGTAGGAAACATGATGGACGAAGAACGCCAAAATTCACATGATGATTCAGACTATTATGACTCAGAAAAGCTCTATGAGTTGTACGTTAAAGAGGAAGAAGACCTCTCTAAGCGTGATCTGTCAAACGTTGAGAACCTCGACAAAGCAATTCTCTCGTTATCAAGTGCAGGTTTAGGGTTATCGTTGGTTTTCATAAAAAACGTAGTTGAACTTGCAGCAGCCTACTATGTATGGATACTACAGATTTCTTGGCTAATGTTTGTTTTAGCGATTACATCCACTCTACTTTCATACCTTTTCGGTCAACGCGCGTTGGACAGACAACGTGAGTTCAACGAAAAGTACTTTTTGGAGGGCGACGAGAATGCAGGACAGCAAAAATCCTTCGCATCACGGATGACGCGTTTTTTGAGTTATGTTTCTGTCTTTACCTACATCGCTGCTGTTTCTGGCACAGCTTTGTTCATTGGGTTAAATTTAGAAAATATCCCAACAAATGGATAGTTGTGTGGACAATGCCACAAATTTTGCTTATGACAAAAATTGGAGGAATTATTATGAAAAATAACAGAACCCGTTCTACGAGAGTGGGGAACAATGAAGAAAAAAACGCTGCTGGTCCTCGAAGACCCATCCGTAAGCCACCAGCGAGACCCATAGCTCCTTCTTCCCCTGCCAAACCTGCAGGGAACAAACCAGCACAGCCTTCCCCACCACCCAAAAAACCTGCTGGCAAATAGGTGGGACTTACACAAGAGCGCGCCCTTCACAAAGGGCGCGTTGTTTTTGCTGGCATTTTCTCCAGAAACCTCGTCCACAGACCTATGAACTTTGAGACTACAAAGATTGCGTACAATGTGACTATTTGTGTTTAGCCCCAGCGGGGCGATATGTCTAGAGTTGCGCGATACCCACCATTCCTTAGCCCCAGCGGGGCGATATGTGAAGTGCCAAAAGAGCAATAAAATTCATACACGCGTGCCACTAAAATTTTCAAAATAACAGCACTCAACATAAATAACACAGGAAAAGCACAATGCCTAAAGAAAAAACCCACGATCTACACGACTTCATGCAGCAGCTACAGGACAGAATGGCTGCACATTACAAGCAGATTCAAAAACGAGCAACCGAAGATCCAGGCACCGCTGGCGATCAAGGAGAGGAAAATTGGGCTGAATTGCTTCGCGGATGGCTCCCTCGGACCTATGAAGTTGTCACAAAAGGCAGAATCATCAGTCAAGACGGTGACGTAAGCCCACAAGTTGATGTTTTAGTTCTAAAGAGCATATATCCTAAACAACTAATCGACGAAGGTCAAAAGATATTTCTAGCAGCCGGTGTCGCCGCCGCATTTGAATGCAAAACCACACTAACAGCAGCACATATCGCGGAGGCAATGGAAACTTGTGTAAAAATCAAAAGCTTATACCCAGTCCGGGAAGGGACCCCTTATAAAGAATTGCACTCACCTATTATCTATGGATTGTTAGCGCAGTCCCATTCTTGGAAAAGTCCTAAGTCAACTCCCGAGAAAAATATTGAAGAAAAATTACAAGCATCTGATAAAAAATACGTCTCACATCCGCGTGAATGCCTTGATTTGCTCTGTATCGCCGACCTTGGGACTTGGATATCAAGTAAGATTACGTTCTTTAGTCCGCGAATGTTTCCCGGTAATGAGTGGGCATATCCTAAGCACCTTGAACCAGACGGAGTGGCATTGAGTAGTTACATTGGACATACAGATTCTTACGATAACCAATTTAATCAGTTCACTCCGATTGGAACTCTTATTTCCGATCTGTCACAACGATTAGCATGGGAAGATTCCACCCTACGAGACCTTGTTCACTATTATCAAACTACACATATTGACGGGACTGGTAAAGGGGAGTCCCGGATTTGGCCTAGTTCAATATATAGTAAAGAAGTTCGCCTCCGTGCTGAACACCCTCAGTTATCAAGTGGTCCAGATGCAAAGTGGGATGAATGGAAGGTATGTTTTTTCTTTGAATAAATTGAGCACGAGACTGTCTTAATTAAAGCACTAAGATGAGGTCAGTGAGATGAAAACATTTATCACTTGCATACTATTGGTGGTGATAACGACTATTATATTTTCTCTATCCTTCGGTCAGCACAACCAAAACGCGCAAAAACCAAACCCAGAAGTTGAGACCCTCAAAATTCAACTTCAGGCTGTGGAAAATGAGAATATAGAACTAACAACGAAACTCTATGATACCCAAACAAAACTTGCTAATGCCAATACCAAGCTTATAAATGCAGAGTTTGGTAAATTTAAGAGGGAATTAAGAGATTCTAATGACGCATGGTTGTGGACATGGACTCAGCGATTTATTGGAATAATTAGTGTTTCTGTGTTGATTATAGGCGGTGCTTTTTGGTTTTGGCTGAGGTCTAGGGCAGATCAATTAATAGTTAATAGCGTTGAAAAGCACCTCAACGGATTCGAGACAGCCGTTGCCCAAGTAGATATAGTAAAAAATGAGTTGAAAGAAGCCGTAGGACAGGTAAACATACTGAAGGATCAAATAAGAATATTAGAAAAAGAACATGCAGCTTCTGTGTTAGAGGGTTCTGTGCATCTGCCTGATAGTCAAGGATATTCATATTCTGAAACGGTCAAAGCACTTCCAGAAGATGGTCTCTTGGATCTAATTGCTGATAAAACACGTGGTCTAGACTTCAGGTATAAGGCAGCAGAAGTCCTTTTTGTCAGAAAAAATCCAAAATTGGTTTCACCTGTCTTGGAATTGCTAAATTTGGTCGTTGATTCAAATGTTGAATGGGATAAAAATTTGGAATCAGAACGCCACCTGCGCCGTCTCATAAATTTTCTTGGACACCTACACACGCAAGAAACGTATGAGGGACTTACAAAATTCCTCGACCGTTTATTGACAAAGGATACAGAACTTAAGGATTTGTTATTAACTTGGACTGTATTTTCACTTAGTTATGTTAGTAGTGGATTGAATAAGGGAGATTCAGTGTCTCTACTTAAAACGGCTATACCGTATTTGAATGTTGAATTAGACGAAGACCGAGCACTAAAAAACTTAGCCGCGTATTTTGATAGATTCAATGAACCAGAAGGTATAAAGGAAATTTTGACCCACCATGCGGCAGGTAAAATGTCAGAATTAGGAGATGAATGTCTAGAGTTATTACAAAAACACGATCCCGAATTTGTAAGAAATTGGAAAGCAGAAAAAGAGACCGCTAACACACAAAACGAGGAATCCGAATGAACCAAAACCGACCCGATACCCCAATCCAACCCGTAGAACAACCTATCCTGTGCAGTCCATACGATGAACCGAATAAGCACTGGGTCTACGATGAGCAAACCGGTGAAGCAGGTCAGTTCTCAGAGCGACGTAGAGCAGGTTACTGGTTCAAAAATGAACGCACCGGTAGTGATCAACTTCGACTCTTTCAAGAAGAACGACGGGACGATCTGCCGTTAGTCAACGCGCTACGCGAGGATGTAAAACGGTGGCGCGAGGCGAATTATAGAAACGCTACACCAGTAACCCGTGAACTCTTAAGGCACTGGGCGCGCGATGATCTCTTACGACGACTCTTTTTCTGCCAACGCGAAGCAGTCGAGACAATCATCTATCTCGTCGAAATTCTTCAACGCGAGAAGGGACCGCACTTTAAGCCTCAATTTTCCAAAGCAGACCTCGCCGAATTAGTTGACTCCCCTAACGAACCCGATATTCCAGACCTTATCCGCTACGGATGCAAGATGGCAACCGGCAGCGGCAAAACCGTCGTCATGGCAATGCTCATCGCATGGGCATTTTGTAACCGCGGCAAAGTTCCATCCGACGAACGTTTTCCACAAGCAACACTCGTCGTCTGCCCGAACCTCACCATCAAAAAACGGCTGCAAGTCTTGCGTCCAGAAGATAACGATAACTACTACGACGAATTTGAACTCATCCCGACAAAACTCCGTCCATTGCTCAATAGTGGGAAGGTGTTAGTCACCAATTGGCATCAATTCTCACCGGAGTCTCCACATAGCGAAGGTGGACAGACCTACGCCGTTGTCAATAAAGGCGACGAAACACCGGACGCTTTCGCGAAGCGTGTCTTAGGTGAACTCTACTACCGCGCACCAATTATGGTGCTAAACGATGAGGGACATCACGCCTACCGTCCCGCACCTACCGATGAGAACTCACCACCGAGGAAAAGAAAGAACGCCAAGAAGCCACCGTTTGGGTTAGCGGCTTAGACACGTTCAACCAAGCGTGCGGCGTGAAGTTTTGCGTCGATCTTTCCGCTACACCGTTCTACATTCAAGGCAGTGGACACCCCGAAGGTTCACCTTTCCCATGGCTCGTTAGCGATTTCGGTTTGGTAGACGCAATCGAGAGCGGTATCACCAAGATTCCACGACTCCCCGTCAGCGATACCACTGGCAGACCCGAACCGAAATTCTTCCGATTATGGAAAACGATTAACGACGATCTCTCGGCTGCAGACACCACCCCGGGCAGACGTAGAAAAAAACCGAACCCAGAAGCCATCTATCGTGAGGCACAACCGGCACTCCTCACGCTTGCAAGCCAGTGGAAAGAACGCTTTAAATACATCCAAGAGGCATCAGATGCACAAGAAAAAACACCGCCGGTACTTATCGTTGTCTGTGCCGATACCGATATCGCCGAGTATTTTTACCGAAAAATTTCCGGTGAAAGTGAGACGGAAGTCGTTGATGATGAAAACACCACAAGCAGACGGCGCAAGAAAAAGCAGATGAAAACAGTCTATGAAGATAGTTCGGTTTTTCCTGAATTCGGCAACAGCGAAAGTATTACGCGAACCCTCCGCATTGACAGCAAAATGTTGGCAGCAGCGGAGAGCGAAGATCCGAATAAAAACCGGAGCCAAGCCGCCGAAGATTTGCGGCAGATCGTCGCAACTATCGGCAAGCGTGGACAACCGGGTGAACAGATCCGATGCGTCGTCTCTGTCGCAATGCTTAACGAAGGATGGGACGCAAACAACGTCACACATATTCTCGGACTCCGCGCCTTTACCAGTCAACTGCTCTGTGAACAGGTTGTCGGACGCGGGCTGCGCCGCATGAATTACACACCCGACCCAGAGACAGGACTGCTTACCGAGGAATACGTCGATGTCTACGGCATCCCCTTTTCCGTTATCCCGTTCCGAGGCAGAGCCAGAGGTGCGCGTGTCCTCGAGGACAAACCGAAAAATCACGTCCGAGCACTCTCTGAACTCGAACACCTTGAGATACGATTTCCAGTTGTGGAAGGATACGCCTTTGCACTTCAAAAGAACGAAGTCAAGGTTGACATTGAATCTACAGAACCACTCAGCATTCAACCCGAAATTAACCCTACCGCGCTCTACGTCAAAGCCGCTGTCGGATACGAAACTGGCACGCCTTCTGCATCAGGCCCTGGTGGCGCAATCCTACAAGATCGCGAAGAATATTATCGAACAACACACTTGCAAGCCATTGAGTTTGAGATAGCACATCGGATTGTCCACAAACTGGTCGGCGATAGCCAAACCGCACCGGATCCAAACAGCAACCCGAAACTCCGTTTGCTATCTCGACATCGACTTTTTCCACAAGTCTTTAGATTCGTTGATGCTTATGTCAAAACGAAGGTCAACTTCCGAGACTGTAACCCGTGCGAACTTGGACAAGAGAAATACGTCACCCGTATCGTGGAACGGCTCATGACAGCAATCCAACCCGATGAGACAAAGGGTGAAATTCCGCTGCTGCCCATCCTGAACCGCTACGCACCCATCGGCACATCTGCAGATGTCGATTTTCTCACGCCGCGACCCTGCACCGAGACACAAAAGAGCCATGTAAACCAAGTCGTACTGGATACCGATACATGGGAACGTGCAGCCAAATTTCGACTGGAGCAATCAGAGGTTGTAGAGTGTTATGTACGCAACGATCACCTCGGACTCGGAATCCCCTACGAACACGATGGCATATCGCGCCTCTACGAACCCGATTTTATCGTTAGACTTACAAACGGTGTCCATGTCGTTTTGGAAATTAAAGGTTTTGAACCCGATCAGGTTCACGCTAAACACGCCGCCGCCAAGCGGTGGATATCCGCAGTCAATAACTGGGGCAAACTCAAAAAATGGGATTTCCTCGTCTGTAGAGATCCACAACTGCTCGGACAAGAATTAAATAAATTGGTTGCGGCTGAAGGTTAACATTATAAAGGACAATTTACAATCAACGGGATTCCAATCCTGTAAATCCCTAAATCATAGTTCAGACAACCAAAACCTACCACACCTATAAGAACTGATTGCTGACGGGTGATGGTTTCCAATAATCATGAATAAAATCATAGTAAATCCCATAAATCCCAAAAATCACAGTTCAGACCATTAACCCCAAAAATCAGCGCAATCCGTGTCATCCGCGAAAATCCGCGATGCTGACAGCTAACACTTCTCGCATAAAAACAAACGTTAACTAAAAAATAACAAATAAACATTTCTCGCCAAACAGCCCGCCCGATAAAAAAATAATTTGCATTCCCCTCTCTTTTGTGATATACTTAACTAATTATAATTTATTTTAGTTGTGTATACAATAGAATATCCCCTGCATCCGATGTTAGGTGGACCACACCCAACCGAGGTAACAACAGGCGGGACAACACCGAGCCGACAACCTTAGACCAATGAACAAAAATTTCATAGTAACGCATTTTAAATGCCAAAAGTAGAAACACCCGTAAACCCACACCATTACTATGTTTGAAGGCGTAACGCCCAGAACCTTAAAATCACAATTTCATAGGTATGAAAAAATTGCATAGCTTGACAATACCTCCAAAAACCCTTGCCACGTCTTGCTTCGTAGCGGTTCCCGAAACACTTTTTCGGATCCTTACTATGAAATACTATGAAATACTATGAAATACTATGAAATTTCATAATTCTCATAGAAATGGAGAAAACAATGAGCAACATAGAAAACAAAATGACCATATACCAGCTGGTACTCCTTGACATAGACGAGGAGTTAGTGGTAGAAGACTTGGAAAGCCGTGAAAATCTAAACGCACTTTTTAACGCTTTGGAGGGTGATGAACTTGTTGAGTCAGTGATCCACAACGTCCATCGTTATATCTTTGCGTTATTTGGCTGGACTACTGACACGGGTTTTGACAATATCTGTCGCGATGATGCAGAAATGCTTCAGGATACTGTTTGTGAAGAACTAACCGAAGTCATTGCCCGGTTCATCTCCGACGAACACCGCGAGGCGATTGTCCGCTATCATGCACGAGGCCTCTCTACCACCGAGGCAATCGCAACCCTGATAGTTGAAGACAGCATCATGAACCGGTTAGCACAACCCGACGCACTCGGCGAGCAGAAACTTAAGGATCTCCTGATCCCACGACTCGCATATCTGAAACCGGGGACAACACGCTGGCCCGAAAAGAAATACGGCGCAGTCTGGCGGGAGGAACGTCAACAGTATACCGAAGAGATAAGCAGCACGCCATTCTCAACACCAGCAGAAC